>CALEMO010000309.1 GCA_937910825.1 uncultured Solirubrobacterales bacterium
CTCGCGAGTGTCATCTTCGTGGTGCTCGGGCTTCACTGGCTCGGTGCTCTCGTCGCTTCGCTGATTTTCGGGGTCTGGTGCGCCCGGCAGGCCGGGACCACACATTCTTGACACCGAGCCGGACACGATCCGGTCGAGGCCTGTGAACGACTGATCCGCGATGCGATGGGAGGGGACCACACACTTTTCACCACCGCGACCGGCATCGAGCGACTTTGGGGAACTTCGGCGCCGATGCTGGAGGACGCCCGACGTATTGATCTACGAGCGTGGCTCCTACGGCCCCAAAGAGATCCACAGCCTGATCAAGCCGAACGAGTGGCGCCTGCCGTTCGAACGCCACTGGCGCGGCTGAAGGACACCATCGGCGCGTTTGCTCGATAATCCCCCGCCAGGGGGCGGTTAGCTCAGTTGGAAGAGCACCTGCTTTACACGCAGGGGGTCACTGGTTCGAGCCCAGTACCGCCCACTCAAGTGCCTCAAATCTGCGGTGACATTTTGTTGCTCGCTTGACACCGACTTCTCCTGTTGGCGATGGTGCCCGTTCGGTCCGGGAACCATTCGCGCAGGCGATCGCGCTCGAACCGATGCTTCTCCTCGGAAGTTTCGGTAGTCACGTCGGCGAAGTTGATCTTCGGGCCATCGGCGGCGAAGAATTCCGCCTCGAACATGGCGGCCTCGTTTGTGCCCGTCTCGATGAAGCAGTGGGCGCTGCCGTTGAAAGGCGGCGGAGCCGACTCGTCCTTCAGGATGGCGGCGATTTCCCGCGCCACGACGAGGCCCTCGAGTTCGGCGACGACGCCCGCCTTCGGGAATGGCATCCCGTTGTCCAGGGTGATCTGAGTGCAGTCGCCGACCGCCCAGACGCCGGGGACGGAGGTGGCCAGGGTGCCGCGGTCGAACGGTGCCGGTGGACAGGTCCGGGTTGTTGATCCGGGCCGTGCTAGCGCACTGAGGCGGCAGTGCCGTCGGCGGGTGCCGGGGCGAGAGAGCCATAGCGGTTGCGGACGACGGCGATCCAGATGATCCCGGCGAGCACAACCACGACGCTGCTGAGTTGGGCAACCGTGAGGCTGAGGAATACTTCGTCGTTGGTCCGGACGAACTCGACCAGGAAGCGCTCGGTTCCAGCGATGACCAGGTAGATCGCGAAGAGGATGCCGACCCGAAAGCGGTCGCGCAGGCGCCAGAGCACGACGGCGGCAAGGCCCATGACCAGGGTCTCGTAAATCGGGGTCGGGTGAACTTCGACTCCCGGTGGGGTCGGCACCACCCCGTCCTCGTAATTCATCGCCCACGGCCCGTCCCAGGGCTTGCCGTAGTCGCCGTCGCCGGAAAGCTGGCAGCCGATGCGACCGACTGCGTATCCCGCCGCGAGAGCGGGTGCGGTGACGTCCGTCAACTGAAGGTTCAGCGTCTTTCGCCACCACGCCCAGAGCAGCACGCCGATCGCGCCGCCCGCAGCGCCGCCGTACCAGGTGAGTCCGGAACCGGAGACCAGGTCCGCCAGGCCGTCGATCTCGGCGCTGTTGTCGATCACGAAATAGAGCCGGGCACCGAGCAAACCGCCGATCAGTGCGGCGAATACGGCTTCGTAGGCCCAGTCGGCCGGCTTGCCCAGCTCCTCAAAGCGCTTGTAGGCGATCACTCCGCCAACGATGAAGGCAAGCGCGAACATCAGCCCGAAGGTCTGGAGGGTCAGCGGGCCGAGGTTAATTTCCGGATACATCGAAGGCAACCTTACCCATCCGGCTAATCGGCCCGAAGCACTAGTAGCCCCAGCGGGAGTCGAACCCGCCCTTCCAGGTTGAAAACCTGGCGTGCTAACCGATACACAATGGGGCCGCGGTCGGCAATTCTTTCAGGAAGGGTCGCAGTCAGTATTCCGGCTGCGGCCAGAGGCGGAGCCGATCAGTCGGCAAGCAGGTATTCGAGCAGTGCTTTCTGCGCATGCAGGCGGTTCTCGGCCTGGTCCCAGACCGCCGAGCGATCTCCGTAGAGCACTTCGGCGGTGATTTCCTCTCCGGGGTGAGCTGGCAGGCAATGCATGACGATTGTCCGCTTGCCTGCGGCGGCGAGCAGTTCCGCGTCGATCCGGTATGGCGCCAGGTCGGTCCGGCGCTGATCGGCTGTACTTTCGTCCCCCATGCTGACCCAGACATCGCCATAGATCGCATCGGCCCGGTGAACCGCCTCAATCGGGTCGTCGGTCAATGTGGCGGGAGAGTCCTCTTCCAACTGGTATCCGTCGGGGGCTGCGACTACAACTTCAACCCCGGTCAGGTGCCCGGCGATAGCGAGCGAGCGGGCGACGTTGTTGCCATCGCCGACGTAGGCGATACGCAGGCCGTCGAGGCCACCAAAGCGCTGTTTCAGGGTGAGCAGGTCGGCCAGCGCCTGGCAGGGGTGAAAGCGCGGTGTCAAAGCATTGATCACCGGCACTGTCGCCTGCTTCGCCAGTTCAGCGACACGCTCGTCCGAGCCGGACCGGATCACCATGGCATCGACAAAACGCGACATCACCCGGGCTGTATCGGCGTCGGACTCGCCGCGGGAGAGCTGCATCTCATCTCCACGAAGCACCACCGGCGTAGCTCCGAGCTCGCCGACGCCGACCTCGAAAGAGACTCTGGTGCGAGTGGACGGCTTCTCGAAGATCAAGGCCACCGAGCGCCCGGCGAGCGAATCTGC
>CALEMO010000310.1 GCA_937910825.1 uncultured Solirubrobacterales bacterium
CCGCCGGCTCTTGGGGTGATCTTCACCTCATGTTGGTGACGATCGCCCCGGGAATCGGGTGGGGCGTCGTCGTTTGCCGACAGGTGTTTCCCGGAAATTGCCTGATTCTGGTGGGGGTGGGGGCGAGTTTTTCGGACTCGGGGCTTTTTGCTTCATGACGTCTCGTTAGATTTGGGACCTGACCACCGACACATTCGGTGGACGACCATTTTCTGTTGAGACGAAAAGAACGATAAGGAGCGAACACACAATGGCCGAGAACATCAACAGGGTCACGATCACCGGCAACCTGACCACGGATCCGGAACTTCGTCATACCCCCAGCGGTACCGCTGTCTGCACCCTTCGGGTCGCTGTCAACGGACGACGCAAGGACCAGAGCGGTCAGTGGGTCGACAAGCCCAACTACTTCAACGTCACCGTCTGGGGTGCCCAGGGCGAGAACTGCAGCAACTACCTCTCCAAGGGCCGCCCCGTAGCGGTGGACGGGCGTCTCGACTGGCGCGAATGGGAAGCCAAAGACGGCTCCGGCAAGCGGCAGACGGTGGAGATCGTCGCCGAGACGGTCCAGTTCCTCGGATCGAGGGACGGCTCGGCAGCCGGTGGAGGCCAGAATGGTGGAGGCCAGACTGGCGGCGACGGAGGGGGATTCACCCCGTCCTCCGATGTGCCGGCAGATACGGGCGATTTCACTCCGGCCGGTGACGGCGGCGCGGCCGATGACGACATCCCCTTCTAGGGAGACTTCAAGCCTGATTTCACGCCTGCCTCGGGCCGGGTCCCAGATTCTGGGCCCCGGCCGGCCGGCGTTCCGTCCGGAGTTTGGGGTATCTGCCTGCCGAATCGGGTCGCGAACCGTTAGGATCAACAGTCCATCAATGCCCGGTCTACCGGGCTAGAAACACGTAAGGCACCGGAAAGCAAGTTGGCAAAGACACGAGAAGCAGGAGCATCAAAGCGCGGACGCCGCTTCAGCGAGCGCGTCCGCCCGCGTAAGTACACCAAGATTACGGCCGAGAACCTTGACTTCAAGGACCTGACGCTGCTGCGTCGGTTCATCTCGGACAAAGGCAAGACTCGCTCGCGGCGGGTCACAGGCCTGTCCCGCAAGCATCAGGCACAGCTCGGTGTCGCAGTGAAGCGAGCCCGTGAAGTGGCCCTCCTGCCGTACGTCGGAGAGCGCTGATGGCACAGGTCATCCTTCTGAGCGACGTCGAAGGGCTCGGCGATAACGGGACCGCAGTCGAAGTCTCGTCCGGCTACCTGCGCAACTACCTGCAGCCCCGTGGGCTGGCCCAGCCGGCCACCCCGGGCGTGCTGGAAGTGGCGATTCGCCGCAAGGAAGTTGCCGAGAAGGTCGAACGCGAGGCAATTGCCCGCGCCGCGGAGAATGCCTCGCTGCTTTCGAAGACCGTGCTTACCATCACCCACCGCGCTGGTGAAGACGGCAAGCTCTACGGCTCCGTGACTTCAAAAGAAATCGCCGAGGCGATCCGCGATGCCCGTGGCATCAAGGTTGACAAGCGCAAGATCCGCCTCGATGCACCGATCCATCAGGTCGGTACTTACATGATCGACGTCGAAGTAGCCGGCGGCGCGATTGCTTCGGTCAAGACCATCGTCGCCGAAGAGAAATAGCCCAGGTACCACCCCAGAACATCGAGGCCGAGGAGTCAGTCCTCGGTGCGATGCTGGTCAGCGAGCCCGCCCTCAACCGGGTGGTCGATGACGTAAAACTGAAGGCGGGCGACTTCTACCTCGATCGCCATCGTGCGATCTACGGGGTGATGGTCGATCTCTATGGGACCGACAAGCCCTGCGACGAGCTGACCGTCAACGAGGCTCTGGTTTCGACCGGTCTGATTGATGAGGCGGGCGGCAAGAACTATGTATCGGAGCTGGCGGCCAAGGTCCCCGCACCGGGCAACGCCCGCCATTACGCCGAGATAGTCCAGGAGAACGCGCTGCTGCGGCGCCTGCTCGATACGAGCCACCAGATCGGCGCCTGGGTGAACGAGCGCGACGGCAACGGACAGCAGCTCTCCGAGCGCGCAGAGCAGCTGCTCTTCGATGTAGCTCACAAAGAGCAGTCGGGGGACTTCCGCCGGCTGAGCGATGTCCTCGACGACGAAGTCGAGCGACTCGGCAAGCTGGCGAGCGGCGAGATCAAGATGACCGGAACCCCCTCCGGGTTCAAGCACCTCGACGAGATGACCGGCGGCTTTCAGCCGTCGAACCTGGTGATCATCGCCGCACGGCCATCGGTCGGCAAGAGTGCCTTCGTCGCCAACGTCGCCGAGAACGTTGCCGTAAAAGAAGGCAAGCCGGTCGCTTTCTTCTCGCTTGAAATGTCCGAAATTGAGCTCGCCCAGCGCTTCATCGCTTCGCAGTCGAAGGTTTACGGCGATCTGCTGCGCAAAGGCAGGGTCGGCCGCCGGGACTGGGACAAAGTGGTCCGTGCCTGCAACGAACTCGAGTCGGCGCCGCTCTGGATTGATGTGACAGCCGACCTCGGACTGCTCGACCTGCGGGCGAAGGCACGCAGGCTGCATGTCCAGGAAGAGGAGCGCGGCGGACTCGGGCTGATCATCGTCGACTACCTGCAGCTGATGAGGATGGATGAGTCCCGGGCAAGCATGGTCGAGCGTGTCGGCCAGATCAGCCGTGGGCTGAAGCTGCTGGCCTCCGAGCTCGAGGTGCCGGTTGTAGCGCTGTCCCAGCTCTCGCGTGCAAACGAGTCCCGGCCTGACAAGCGGCCGATGCTGTCCGACCTGCGTGACTCGGGCAACATCGAGCAGGACGCCGACCTGGTGGCCTTCCTCTACCGCGAAGACGTCTACCGCAAGGAAGAAGAGCGGGACGGCACCGCGGAAGTGATCATCTCCAAGCACAGGAACGGCCCGATCGGCAAGGTCGACCTGACCTTCCTGCCCCAGTTCCCGAAGTTCGTGGAGCCGGCACCGAACCACCCGACCGGCGAAGGTTCCCCCCAAGCTGTGCGGGCCGAGCAAGGGCAGTACTGATGAAAACGACCCCTCCCGCGAAGCGGTGAACTGATGGCGAACGGTTTTGCCTCCAACGGCGACAGCTTGAGCTGCCCGTTCGGTAAATGCGATGGCGGTGGCTGGATCCTCGGGGATGACGATCTCGCCTACAAATGTGAATGCCTCGAGCCGAGATTGAGCAAAGCCCGGTCATCCGGGATCAACTCGGTGATTCCGAGGCGCTACCGGGGCGTTTCTTTTGACCGTCCGCCGGTGACCGAGATCGACAAGATCGTGGTCAACGCCGTGCGCGACTGGATCGATTCGATCGACAGCAACCTCAAAAACGGCGATGGCCTCTGGCTGATGGGCAATACCGGGACCGGCAAGACAACCCTTGCGATGCTGGTTTCCAAAGAGACGCTGAAGCGCGGGCATTCGGTGGCGATCTACTCCTTGCCCAAACTGCTGGCCAGGATCCGGGCTACCTTCGACGCCCAGGCCGGGGAGGAGTCATATGCAGATTTCTTTGAACGGCTCTGTGAGGTCGACCTGCTCCACATCGACGATCTCGGAGCCGAGAAGCAGACCGAATGGGTTCTGGAACAGCTCTACGCCCTGATCAACGAGCGCTACGAGCGCGAGAAGCCGATCGTAGTCACGACCAACCTCTCCCAGGAGGAACTGGAGACCCAGATCGGAGAACGCACCGTCTCCCGGCTGATCGAGATCTGCGGCGAGGCGCTGCCGCTGTGGGGCGAAGACGCCCGTCAGAAGCCCCGCCTCCGGAACGACTGAGTCCGGCGCTCACGCGATCCCTAGACTGCTCTCTTCATGCCAGGAACAGTGATAGTCGGCACCCAGTGGGGTGATGAAGGAAAAGGAAAGATCACCGACCTGCTCGCGCGGGACGCTTCGGCGATCGTGCGATTTCAGGGTGGCAACAACGCCGGTCATACGATCGTGCGTGACGGTGAAGAGTTCAAGTTTCACCTGATTCCCTCCGGAATCCTTCACGAGGACAAGTACTGCGTGATCGGCAACGGAGTCGTGGTCGACCCGCGAGTCCTGCTTGAAGAGATCGACGGTCTGAAGCGGGCCGGGATATCGGTCTCGAATCTCAGGGTCTCTTCGAACGCGCACCTGATCATGCCGTACCACATCCTTCTTGATACGGCTGGAGAAATCAAGCTCGGAAAACTCTCGATCGGCACCACCCGGCGCGGTATCGGACCGGCCTATGCAGACAAGGCATTGCGGCTCGGTGTCCGGGTTCAGGACATGCTCGACGAAAAGATCCTGCGCAAGAAGATCATGACTGCCCTCGAAGACAAACAGCATGTTTTGCGCGAACTTTCTGTGAGGCGCCGCAAGCTTCACAAAGAAGCCGAGATCGATGAGGAGATACCGATCGACGACCGGCTCGACCTGCACAGCATCACCGAGGAGTACCTGAGCTACGGCCATCGCCTCGAACCCCTGATCACCGATACCGCCCTCCTCTGCTGGAACGAGCTTGACGCGGGCAACAAGGTGATCTTCGAAGGAGCCCAGGCGGCACTGCTCGACCTCGACCACGGCACCTATCCCTTCGTCACATCTTCCAACCCGATTGCCGGCGCGGCCTGCACCGGAGCAGGTGTCGGCCCGACCGACATCCAGGAAGTGGTCGGAATCGTCAAGGCCTATACAACCCGGGTCGGAGCCGGCCCGTTCCCGACCGAGCTCTTCGACGACGTCGGCAAACACATGTCGGCCAAGGGCCACGAGTTCGGCACGACCACCGGCCGTCCAAGGCGTTGCGGCTGGCTGGACCTGGTCGCACTGAAATACGCGGTCAGGCTGAACGGGACATCCTCCCTGGCGATGACCAAACTCGACGTGCTTGCCGGTCTCGACACCCTCAAGGTCGCGGTCCGCTACCGCTCGAGAGAGGGTGCCGTGCTCAATGAATTCCCGTATCACCAGTCGATCCTCCACAACGCCACGCCCGAGTATGTGGACCTGCCTGGGTTCGGCGACGAGATAACTCATTGCCGTAGCGAAGAGGATCTGCCGCCGACCGCTCGCGACTACGTCACCTTCATCAGCGACTTCGTCGGCGTTCCGATCCAGCTGATCGGAGTGGGCCCGGGGCGCGAGCAAGTGGTCTGGATCGACGCCCGGACATAAATCGCCGTTTATTGCGTACACTGCCGTCTTAGCAAGCCATCACTGGAAGTGATGGCTGCAAATAGCATCGTTGACTGGGGACCCTCCCTACCCTCAGCAGCGCTTAGTCGGCAAAAGGGGGATCAGCTCACTCTCCCTTGAGTTGATCCGCCGGCCGACATTTTTTATGTCTGTAGGCGGGAAAAGCGACTTTAAGACTGGTCGCGATTCCAGTCATGGAGCGGAGTTGACTAAATAGTCGCGCCATTGAACGGGCAGAGCGCGGCCAAAAGACGACGCCTGGTATCGCTGTGTTTCTCGATACCCGGATCCAGGACGGCTTCGTGAGAACCGTGACGTTCATGGATGCCGCATCCGGACGGGGTACGGGACGGATCAGGCCATGCGGGGGATCTCGCCCGCATCCTCCTGATGTTTTTCGCCGCGTCCGAGAATCCTCAGGGTAAGAATCGTGATGCCGAGAGTCGCTGCGGTTGCCATGGTCACCTGGACGCTGAGCAGGCCTTCCCGGCTCCAGTAGACGTCGCGCATGTCGAGCAGCAGGGCCGCTTCGTCGAAGGTCAGGCCCATACCAGCCCCGAGGCAGACTGCGATCCGCTTTTCGCCGGCATCGCCCCGGACCATGAGGGCCGCGATGCCCGAGCCGAAAGCGATCAGGATTCCGGGTATGAAGTGATGGATGTGCCGGCCGCCCACTTTTACGTTCCTGAATGGGCCGCGACCGTCCCGGATCATCCAGGTGGTCAGCCTGACGGTGGCAAAGCCGCCCAAAAATCCGGCTAGCAGGTTGAAGAGCAGCAGCTCCCTACGGGGTGTCTCCCCGAGCCCTTCGACTGCCACCCCTACCGTGTCGACGGCCGCTGCGGGTGCAGCCGAAATCAGGCCGGTGTCGTTGTCCTCAGCCCGGCTGCGGCGGGTCAGCAGACGCCCGTATTGGGCGACCAGCACGGAGACCGCGATCAACAGCGTGCCGGCAGCCAGCGCCGCAGTCGCCTTGTCCGTCTTGATCTGCTGCCAGTGGGAATGCGCTGGCTTTCGGCGCGGCAGAGAGATCTTGAAGGGCGCGCCCATGCGACTCAGAGGCGGGTCACGTGTGGCGCGTCGAACTGCCGGGTGACGCCGCGGAGATCAAGAACCAGGCTGCTCTGCTCCACGATCTGCCCGACGTCGAACTCCGGATGCGATGTGACAATCACTGTGAGGTCGGCCTGTTCGAGGGCGGGAGCCAGCTCGGAATTGCTGAGCCCGGCTTCTTTCAGCGAAGGAACGTGTGGATCGTGGTAGCAGAGTTCAGCACCAAGCTCGTCCAGCAGGCGCAGAATCTTCAGCGCCGGAGACTCGCGCACGTCGCCGACCCCTGGTTTGTAGCTGACCCCCAGTACCAGGATCTTCGTACCGCGAACCGGGCGGCCGTTGTCATTCAGGACCCGTTCGATCCTGGTGACGCAGAACAGCGGCTGGGACTGGTTGATCTTTCCGGCCAGCTCGATGAATTCAGGATAAAAGTCGTGTTCGCGTGCGGTAAAGGCCAGGTAGAACGGGTCGACCGGCAGGCAGTGTCCGCCCATGCCCGGGCCTGGCTCGAAGCGCATGAAGCCGAATGGCTTGGTTGAAGCGGCATCGATCACTTCCCAGACGTCTACTCCGAGCCGGTCGCAGAGTTGGGCCAGCTCGTTGACCAGGGCGATGTTCACCGAGCGGAAAATGTTCTCCAGGAGCTTCGAAAGCTCAGCCGCTTCTGGGCCGGAAAGAGGAATCACCCGGTCGCAGATGCGCTCGTATATCTCGCAGGCGCGCTTTGTACAGGCCGGGGTTATGCCGCCGACCAGCTTCGGAGTGGTTCGCATCGTGTAATCGGTTCGGCCCGGGTCGATCCGCTCGGGTGAGAAGGCGAGGTGGAAGTCCTCGCCGACTTTGCGTCTACCGGCTTCGAGGGCGTTGGCCATCAGGTCGCGGGTCGTGCCGGGATAGGTGGTCGACTCAAGCACGACGACCTGGCCGGAGCTCAGCACTTCACTCAGATTGCCGGCGGCCGAGCGCAGGTAGCTCAGATCCGGCTCGCGGGACCCCGTCAGCGGAGTCGGTACACAGACGATTACGGCCTCGCAGGCGGCGAGATCGGCGTAAGAAACAGTTGCCCTGATCCGCTCGCCAAGTAGGGAAAGCTTCGCCGATTCGACATCTTCGATGTAGCTTTCGCCGCGGTTCAGGCGGTCGACCTTCGCCTGGTCCGAATCGAGGCCGATTACGTCCTGACCGACTTCGGCGAATGCCACGGCCAGAGGCAGGCCGACGTATCCGAGGCCGATGATTCCGATGCTCATTGCGATTTCCTTCTTGCTGGCTTGGGCTTCACCGGCTGAAGTCTAGGTGTCAGAGGCCTTGCAAAGCCCGCTACGGGCATTCGGCAAGCTTCCGAGCGGCCGTCACGGGCTTCCGCGGGAGGTGATCGTC
>CALEMO010000311.1 GCA_937910825.1 uncultured Solirubrobacterales bacterium
TGCGATGCCGCTCCCTCGTGAAATACACCCTCGGGTAGTCCTCGTCGAGGCTGACGGCGATGTACGGGTATGACTTGTCATCGCGCAGCTTGATGTTGAAGCGCGGCCGGTGCCGTTTGACGAAATTCTGTTCGGTGATCAGCGCGTCAGACTCATTCGAAGTGACCAGAAACTCGATCCGGTCAACAAGACTCGTCATTTCTGCGTTGCCAGCGCTGAAATGCGAAGCGACTCGCTTGCGTATCGAGATCGCCTTGCCGACATAGATCACTTCATCGTCCCGATCACGGAACAGATAAACCCCGGGCGAATCCGGCAGCGTGCGCCGTTCGGCCACCAGGCGCTCCGTCCTTTCGGTTCGATCCTCTGAGGGTTCAGCCGCGGCAGCCATTCAGCAAAGAGTAGGCCAAGGCCCGCTTCAATTGACTAGGCTGACCCCTCATGAGCAACGTCGATGTCACTCCGCCCGCCCTGAAAACGATCGATATCGATGTCACCGACGGCATTGGCACGATCACACTCAACCGGCCCGACTCTTTCAATGCGATGAGTCCCGAACTGATCGCCGAGCTGACGGTCGTATTCAGCTGGTTCGCCGATTATGAACCAGCCAGGGCCGTGATCATCACCGGGGCAGGGGCCGCTTTCTGTGCCGGCGGGGACATCAACTGGTTCCGGAAAGGCATCGAAGATCCCGAGGTGAACATCGTCGCCAGTGTGCGCCAGGGCGCGGAGGCCCTGCATCTGGGGATCGTCGAGCTCCAGCGGGTTCCAATGCCGGTGATCGCCGCGATAAACGGGCCCGCCGCGGGCGCCGGACTTTCACTGGCCCTTGCCTGCGATCTGAGGATCTGCTCGGATGCCAGCAGCACCTTCCTGGCCTGCGCGTACGGCCGCATCGGCGCATCGCCCGACGGTGGCATGACCTACTTCCTGCCGAGAGTGGTCGGCCCCAGCCGGGCGCTGGAGATCCTGATCAACGACCCGAACATCACCGCCGTTGCGGCACTCGAAGAAGGACTGGTGAGCGAAGTCGTGCCCCACGACGAATTGATGGAGCGGGCGCGGGCCAAGGCGGTCAAGCTGGCGGCAAAATCACCGTTTTACGTGCGCAGCGCCAAGCGTCTGGTTCATTCGAGCCTCGACCATACACTCACGGAGCACCTTCAAATCGAGCGGCACGCGATCGCCGAAAGCATGGCCACCGAAGACTTGCGCAACGCTGTCACCGCGTTTCTCGACGGCGGAAGCGCCGAGTTCACCGGCAACTGAGCCGATTCAGGACTTCAGCAGGCGGGTGACGCTGTCGGCCACGCAGCACGGCTTCTCGTTGCCTTCGACCTCGACCGTGAATCTGGTGACGTTGTTGATCCAGCCGTTGCCCAGATCCTCTGAAGAGATCAGCTCTGCCCGGGCGCGGACCCGGGCACCAGCGGGTACTGGTGCCGGAATTCTCACTTTTTCCCATCCATAATTGACCCCCAGCTGAAAACCCCCGGTCGCCGTGATCAGCTGATCCCGGAAACCGTCAATCAGTCCAAGGGTGAGG
>CALEMO010000312.1 GCA_937910825.1 uncultured Solirubrobacterales bacterium
TCTGCAGACGGGGATATGCTCGTCTCCGGCTTTGAATGCCTGGGTGCCTGCGACCTCGCACCGATGGCATCGGTCAACGAGCGCTATTTCGGACCCCTGGAAGCGGCCGATGCTGGCACAGTCGTCGAGCAGCTTCGCAATGGCGCCGAGGTGCTGCCGGAGAAGAGCCTGGCGAAGCGCCCGCTGCCGGGCGGCGACGAAGATCAGGAAAATGAAAAGGTCGCGGACCTGAAAGGACCCAACCAGTGAATCCGGAGACCGGGACCACCGGAACCACCGAGACCAGGATCCTGCTGCGGCATGCCGGCGACCCCGATCTGAAGAAGATCGGTACCTACAGGTCTTACGGCGGCTACAACACCCAGGAGCGCGCTTACCGCGAGCTCGAGGTCGACTGGATGGTCAACGAACTCGAAGAGTCAGGCCTCAGGGGACGTGGCGGCGCCGGTTTCCCGATGGGCAAGAAAGTTTCCTTCCTGCCGCATGGCGACGAAGCCAAGTACCTCTGCTGCAACGCCGACGAATCGGAGCCCGGAGCCTTCAAGGACCGCGAACTGATGCAGCGCAATCCGCATCAGCTGATTGAAGGCATCGCGATCTCTTCCCTGGCCGGCGACATCGGCCATGCGTTCATCTTCATCCGTGGCGAGTACGACCGTCAGGCAGACATCCTCGATGAGGCCGTTGCCGAGGCCTATGAGGCCGGCTACCTCGGCAAGAACATCCTCGGCTCCGGTCACGACCTGGAACTGGTTGTCCACCGCGGTGCCGGCGCTTACATTTGTGGGGAAGAAACCGCGCTGCTTGACGCATTGGAGGGCAAACGAGGCAATCCCAGGCTGAAGCCACCTTTCCCCGCTGTACAGGGCCTCTACGGTGGCCCGACGCTGATCAACAACGTCGAGACGCTGTCCAACGTGCCGCATGTGATTGCCAACGGGGCAGCCTGGTTTCGCAGCTTCGGCACCGAGCAGTCACCCGGGACCAAAGTGGTCTCGATCTCGGGAAAGGTGCGCCGCCCGGGCAACTACGAAGTTGAACTCGGCGTCCCGACCAGGGACCTGATCATGGGGCTCGCCGGGGGACCGCCCGAAGGTCACGAGATCAAGGCTTTCTATCCCGGTGGATCTTCCTCGCCTGTGCTCACGGCTGACGACCTGGATATCGCTTACAGCTTCGAAGCGATGGCCGAGGCAGGTTCGATGCTCGGCTCCGGTTCAATCATCGTCGCCGACGATACGGTCTCGATTCCGCACATGGCTCTGCGCACTGCGCGCTTTTATCACCACGAGTCCTGCGGAAAATGCACCCCCTGCCGCGAAGGTACGAACTGGACGGTCAAGATGCTGGAGCGGGTCGTTCGTGGAGAAGCCACGCCGATGGACCTCGACATCATCTCCTCGGTCCAGAAGAACATCATCGGCCACTGCCTCTGTGTGCTCGGAGACTCGATGGCGATGCCGGTAAGCACGATGGTCAACAAGTTCCGGGACGAGTTCGAAGAAGTGATCGCCAGTGCTGCTATGGCCGGCTTTCCGACCGAGGACGGCCGCGAAGCAGAAGCCGACGGCGAAGCTCCGGGACCGGGAGGGGTCGGCCCGAAGCAGGTAGAGCGCGAGCGCCTTGTTGGTCGCCCGCTACCTACGGGCGCACAGGAGTTGAGCGAACACTGATGGCCCGCAAGAAGCCCAATCCGATCACCCTTACCATCGACGGCCGGGAGATCCCTGCCGATGAAGGCGTGATGCTGGTCGACGCCGCCAAGCACGGCGATATCGAGATCCCTGTCTTTTGTTACGAACCCAAGCTCGGCCAGCCGGTTGGTGCATGCCGCATGTGCCTCGTCGAAATTGAAGGCGTCCCCAAACTTCAGACCGCCTGCTCGACCCCGGTGCGCGACGGCATGGTCGTGCACACGCAGACCGAACAGGTGAAAGACGCCCAGAACGCGGTTGTTGAATTCCTCCTGGTCAACCATCCACTCGACTGTCCGGTCTGCGACAAAGGTGGCGAATGTCCGCTGCAGGACATCTCGATGGGCTGGGGGCCTGACCGCGGTCGCATGGTCGACGAAAAGCGCCACTTCGAGAAACCGGTACAGCTTTCGCCGCTGATCGCGATCGACCGCGAGCGCTGCATCCTCTGCTACCGCTGTGTGCGCTTCAGCCAGGAGGTCTCCGAGGACTCCCAGCTCCAGCTACTCGACCGCGGCGACCGCAGCTACGTCGGCACCTTCAACGACCAGCCTTACATCGCCCCGTTCCAGGGCAACATCACCGAACTCTGCCCGGTCGGTGCGCTCACGTCATATACCTATCGTTTCCAGGCGCGGCCCTGGGACATCGAGCAGGGTGGTTCGGTCTGCACCCTCTGCCCGAGCCAATGCAACGTCAGCTTCACCGTGCGTGACGAGCAGGTCAAACGGGTGCTGGCCCGCGACAACGAAGCGATTGACGACGGCTGGCTCTGCGATCAGGGCCGCTACGGCTACCAGATGATGTATTCAAAGGACCGGGTCCTGAACCCGGTTCGTCACGTTGACGGCAATCCTGTTCCCGCCGGCTGGGCCGAAGCGATTGAACTTGCGGCTTCGGGAATGATCGCAGCCGGCGGCCGAACGGCCGCACTGGTCGGTGACGCCTCGAATGAAGAGGGCTACATCCTCCAGAGCATGATTCGCGAGGGCCTCGGCTCGAACGACATCGACAGTCGGCGTGCGGGCAACGTCGACCGCGCTGCCCTTCTCCGGCTGGCGGACCCCGCGCTCGGCGCCCGGGTTGCCGACATCGACCATGCCGACGCGGTCCTGGTCATCGGGACCGACCCGATCCACAGCTCTCCCGCCTTTGACCTGCGGGTCCGCAAGGCGGTCCGCCGCAACGGAACTGCCCTGGCCGTGGCCACTGATCGTCCGAGTGCCCTCGATGGAGGTGCGACTGAAGTCGACCGCTACGCCCCCGGCGGAGCAGCTGCCTACCTGGGCCAGCTCGCCGCGCAGGTCAGGGACGGTGCCGACACCGGCATCGCCGGCCTGCTCAAGGACAAACAGGACATCGTGATCATCTGGGGCGAGCGCCTCGGAAGGGGCGCGGATGGCGGCGAGGCGATCGAAAGCCTGATCAAAATTGGGGAAACCCTTGGTCTTGCCGGCAAAGCCGAATCCGGACTTATCGAGATTCCCGAAGTTGCCAACGCCCGCGGCCTGCGGGAAGTCGGCTGCCTGCCCGACACCGGACCGGGCCTCGCCCAGGCGGAGGCCGGACGCGACGTCGAAGAGATCCGCGCGGCTCTCGAATCGGGCGAGATCAAGTCGTTGGTGCTCTTCGGGGTCGACCCGCTCAGGGACTTCCCCGATACCGACGGGTGGAGACGTGCTCTGGAAGCCGCTGAACATGTCGTCTGCTTCTCGATGTCAGCAACCGAGACCTCCGAGTATGCGACGGTCGTCTTCCCGACTGAAAGCCACGCCGAGAAGGACGGTACGGTCACCCATCCGGAGGGTCGTCTTCAGAGGGTCAGGCCTTCGGCCAAGCGTCCCGGGGATATCCGGCCCGGCTGGATGGTCCTCGCCGAGCTTTCGGCCGCAATTGGCCATGAAACCGGCATCAACTCCGGTCCCGAAGCACTCCAGGCGATCGCCGGCGCGGTTCCTTTCTACGCTGGACTGACTGACGGTGAAATAGGGGGTCGCGGGGTGCGTTGGCAGGAGCGGCCCCAGGCGGACGAGTTTGTGGGGGAGGCGGATATGGACACCACGGCGTCCCTGGAGGCGGCGGACACGGACGTCACAGCCTCCGGCGGG
>CALEMO010000313.1 GCA_937910825.1 uncultured Solirubrobacterales bacterium
CGATTATCAAGCCGGCGGTGAGATCCAGGCCGGGCGGCAGGGCACTGGACCTGGGCAAAAAGCAGGCCGGCAGCGCCGGACAGACTGGTCGTGAGTCCGCCTTTGCCGCCCGGGAACGCCTGCGTGAAGAGCGGCGCGTTATGGTTGCCGATGTATCCCGCCGCACCGGCGAAAGCCACCGCGAAGTCCAAGCCCGGATCAACCGCCAGACGAATGTTCAGGCGGTCGGCAAGGCGACCCGGGAGCAACTGGAGAAAGGCAACCAGATCCTGCTGCGGGACCTTTCCTAGGGCGCAACCTTGGAGATCCCGGAGGTTTCTATGTTCGGAAACCAGTTCTGTCCAACGGGGACCTGTTCTGTCCCACAGGGAGCGGAGGAAATCCTGAGTATGCGCGTCGAATGGCCCCGGAACCGGGGGTTTGCGTTTGTTGGCCTCACCATGTCTGCGCCCTCGTGGCAGAGTCTTTTGCTGCCGGGCCGTCCGCTGCCCGTGGGCTACTGAGCACCAGTTTTGGGCACAAAGGCAAGGTCACTTGAACGTTGCCCAGAACGAACTCAGGAGGGGCGCGAACATAGCCGAGGTCAAGGTTTTTGACGACGGACGATTCGGCGCCTTAATCGGCCTCGGTTCCCGACTTGACCGACCGACCGGGCTGCGTTTTCTCGCCGATGGTTTTACGGGTTTTTTCTTCAGCGACGACGGCATGATGAAGCTGGCGGCCTAAAGCTCGGTGGTCTTCCTCGAAGACGGCAGAATGTTGGTGTCCGGGAAGGTCGGCAGAGGCGATTCGGGTCAGGACGTAGCGGTCAGGCGCTACCTGGAAGATGGATCTCTGGATTCGGATTTCGGAAAACGCGGGCTCTTCCGACACGATCTCGGTTTCTCGGATCGGGGCGGCAGCATAGTGCTGACCTCCGACGGACGAATCGCTGTCCAGGCTGCCAGCAGCAAACAACGCGTACCGGAACCTTACGGCTGCCGCCGACGGGACCCTGCTGGCCGTCGAGGGGCATGGCGAGTACGGAGACGAAGGCTCGAGCCTGATCAGTCTCGACCGGAAACTACGCAAACGAACAATTCGCGACCTGGGTGAGCCGGCCGACTGGTCGGGCATCTATTCACCCTTTTCGGGGAACGGTTTCTATTTTTTCGCTGAGGGCAACAGCGGCGGCCTGGAACAGGTGCTGAGGATCCTTGCCGACGGGACTATTGACCCGGCTTTCGGGCAGGACGGATCTGCAACCTGCGCCGGCGATCCACTGGAGCACGCGGGTGGCAGGCGTTCGATCAGCGTCGACTCCGCAGGCAGACTCCTGGTCACCAGCCCAAGGCTTGATTGTCAGCTCATGCGCCTGATGCCTGACGGCAGCTTCGACAGTTCGTTCGCTGGTCACGGGGCCGTCGAGCTGAGGCTCGACGGCGGGGAAAGCGGTTTCGCCGATCGAAGTTCTGCCGAATGGCCGGATCCTGATCGCCGGCGGAAACAACAAACGCTCCGTCGTCGTTCGACTGCAGGCTGACGACAGGTTGGATCGCAAATTCGGCAAGGGTGGCATCGCTAGCCCCAGACTCAAGGAACGCCCGCGGTACGGCAAGCTAAACGTCACTTACACGCCCCAGCGCGAGGCGACTTCGCTGGCTGTGCTGCCCGGCGGTGGCATCGCTGTTGCCGCGGCCGGGTCAAGGGACCGACCTCTGACCAATCATGACTTCGCTCTGGCCAAGTTCAAGGCCGGAAAGAAATGCCGCTGAAATAGGATCACCGGCATGAGCGTGGATGTCTGGATGCAGCACCCGACCCGAAGATTTCTTTCGCACGAAATGCTGGAACCGCTTCGACGATGGGGCGGCGGGACAATCCCGGAAGATGAGTTTTCCATCTCGGTGACGCTTGACGCGATGGAAGCGGCCGAAGTTGAGTTCGGCCTGCTCAGCGCCTGGCACGCTCCTTACGTGGGGCCACTGGTTTCGAACCAGGAGGTATCGGGTTGGGTCGGTGAGCACCCGGATAGATTCGCCGGGATAGCCGCAGT
>CALEMO010000314.1 GCA_937910825.1 uncultured Solirubrobacterales bacterium
CGACGCTCGGACGATTCGAAGTCCGAGGCAAGCGAAGCCACGCGGCGGATGTTCGCCAGTCCCGCTCCGCTGGGATCACGGGTCAGGTTGACCAGGTCGTATCCGGTCCCGCTTACCGCCGCTTCGACAAGTTCACCGAGACTCATCGTTGACAGCCGCTCCCGCAGGCCACGGATGGTGGTCACGTACATGCCGGCGCGGGCGGCGTCCGTTTCAGTGAACGGCTCGTCCGAGTTGCCGGTCGCCAGCATTTCGAGCCTCGGCCAGAGCGCAGAGTCCTTGCCAGCCTGATGGCGCAGCATCAGCAACGCGTCGGTGCTCAGTCCACAAGCCGGACCGGCCAGCGAACCCAACAGGGAATCGTCATCGAGCGGATTGGCGATGACCGCCAGGAGGCTCTTCAGATCGACGCCCTCACGGCTTTCCCAAAAGCCCGTGCCGCCGACGACGTAGGGCTTCAGGCCAACCTGCTTCAGCGCCTCCACGTACATCCACATCCGAGACTTGGCCCGGAAGAGGATCGCTATCCGGCCGGGGTTGATCCCGTCCTGGCGGACGGCATCGCTCAGGTGCTGGGCCACCAGCAGGGCCTCCGCCTGGAACTGACCGTCGGTAGCGGCGCCGTAATGCTCATCAGGTTTTACGGCCGGGGACATCGGGCCGAGTTCCATTTGAAACCACCCCTTGGATTCAGTTACGAGCAGTTCGGTTTCATCGCCACTGACCGTGCCGGACTCGAGTCCGACCCTGAGTGGTGCGAATCGATGGCGCCGGGCCCGTCCGGGCTCGTCGAGTTCGAGCGAGGCAGCATCGTCGAGCTTTTTGCCGATCAGGTTCACCGAAGCGATAACGGGCGCATCGGAGCGGAAGTTCGCGGAAAGGGGCAGGACCGTGACCGCCTCGTCATCTCTTCTTGTCCGGAACAGGCGCACGTCGGCGTGACGGAAGCCATAAATGGCCTGCATCTCGTCGCCGACGGTGAAGAGGGTAGTTTCATCGCCGCGCAACTGCGCAATCAGGTCGAGCTGGAGCTGATTCGTATCCTGGAACTCGTCGACCATGATTTCATCGAATTGTTCGCGGTACCTGTTCGCGACCCCGTCATGGCTGCGCAGCAGGTCGAGTGTGATCAGCTGAAGGTCTTCATAGTCGAGCACACCGGCCAAACGCTTGCTCTTCGAGTATTCGCCGGCGTAGAGCCCGAACAGTCCTGAGAGCGCCTGCCGGTACTTTTCACCGAATTCGGCGGCGGCAAGCACGGACCGCATCTCCTCCACCGCTGACTTGAGCTCGCCCAGTTTGCTCGAGCCCGATGTCAGCTTCGCCCCCTCGAATGCCTCGAAAGTCAGTCCCCTGTGATCGATCGTCCTGAAGAAGTTGATCATCGCCTGGATCTGGTCAATTGTCTTGCCCTGCAGGCGCTCGATTGCCAGCGATTCCTCGGCGACCAGCAACAGTCTCGAAAGGACGGCTGCGGTATCCGGCTCCTCCGGCTCCGGAAGGGCAGGCTCGATCTGGCCTCTGGCTCTCAGCTGCTCGTAGGCCCTGGATACCCCCTTTCGCAGGTGGGAAGGGGAGAAACGTGCGATCAGTGCTTCTTCGTATTCTCCCCCCATGAATCCGGCGAGCGCCCGGTTGTAGGCGGATTCCTTGAGCCTCGCTGCCTGGACGTCATCGAGGACCGCGAACGCCGGGTCGACGTCTGCCTGGATCGGATGGGCTCTCAGGATTCGCGAACAGATCGAATGAAAGGTGCCCACCCAGGCCGAGCTCATCGAGAAACCCTGGGTGTCGGAAACCAGCTCGCGTTCGGCCCTGACTCTCTCCCTCAACTCGGTCGCTGCCTTGTCGGTAAAGGTGAAGACCAGGATGCGAGCCGGGTCCGGGTTCGCTTCGATCAGGCGGCTGTAGCGGTCGACCGTGGTCTTCGTCTTGCCCGAGCCGGCCCCGGCCTCGACCAGGATGTCGGGGTCGGTGCAGTCCACCGCAGCTTGCTGCTCCGGTGTGCGGTCAGCGCTCATTGGCCACTTCCGATCCGGTGTTGCCGCTGACGTCTGCGACCCAGTCGGGGACCGCGGCGTGGCTCAGGTGGTTGGGGCAGGTATTGGGGTCGTGCCCGATCCGGCCGGCCATCATCGCCGCCACCGCCTGGTCGGACAGGGCGATCGCGTCGTTGATCGCCCCGCCGAACTCGGATTCACGATCCCTGCCCTGCGCATTGAGGTCGACCACATCGCTTGCGAATTCGGCATCGACCAGACCCCGGATCGCACTCTTTCCGACCACGATCGGCACATAGAGGCCTGCGCTCGGCTCGATCTTCCAGATCTGCCTGAGCGCGTACATGTACAGCTGGAGCTGTACTTTCCGGTCGCGTTTGATGTGTGCCCAGGACTTCGCCGAAGCCTTGCCCGTCTTGTAGTCGAGCACAACGCCCCGCATGCCGACGCCGACTCCGGCTTCACCCGAGGTGTCGATGCGGTCGATCGATCCGCGAAGGCTCCAGCCATTCATCTGGAGGGCCGGCCTGCCGTCTTTGCCCATGCCGAACTTCGCTTCCATCTCCAGAGGTAAAAATCCCGGGCTTTCCCGTTGCGATTCCTTGCTGAGCCAGGTCGAGATCGAGTTCGCCACCTGGCGCCGCACTATGCGGTGGGCCGGTGAATCGGCGCCCAGGTCGATCCCGGGTCTGCCGGCTATCCGGTTAACGACCGGGACGACCATCTGCGTCCAGTCTTCGAGGGAATCCGGCCGCGGGATTTCTCCGGGGTGGCTCTCGTAGATGGACGCCAGCGCTGCATGGACCAGGTTGCCCCGGGCCAGAGGCTCAGGATCGGGTCCGAACCGCAGCGGTCTCAAAACACGCTCGATGAACCAGCGGTAGGGGCAACTGAGGTATGACTCGATTGCCGTTGCGCTGAAAGTCGGGCCATCTGCGATCAGCTCAAGCGCCCGCTCGCCTGACAGATCCGCAAGGGTCCGGGTAGATCCTTCCGTCTGCGCCGCCGCGGAGATCTGTTCGTCGACGATTTCAATTTCCCGTCCGGTCAATTCAAGGGATCCGTAGATTTCGGACCGCTTTGTCGCATCGGACGCGCACAGGGTCCGGATCAGCTCGGTCAGGCTCGGCGCCCTGTGTGCAGGGAAAGTGATCGCCGAACTGGGCCGGTCGGCGCGCTTCAGCGGGACCTTGGAGGTATCGAAGAGTCGCTCTACTTGGGAAACCAGGGGAGAGGGGTACTCCGCCTTGCCACTTTCGTCGGCCACCCTTGAAGAAATCCACAGCCCCCTGGTCGGAACACTAAGGCACGAATAGAAGAGGTAGAGCTCCTGAAGTTCGGGGTCTGTGAAGTCGGGCAGGCCGATTGCGCTGCGGGCTTCGGGGGACAGGAACGGCCCGGCCCGGTCGCTGTCGCTGAAAGCTCGCTCCTGCAGCGAGGCGATGAACAGGTACTCGAAGCGCTTGGCCCGCAGGCTGTACGGGCTGGCGATGCGGACCGTGCTTTGAGTCGGTATCGCCCAGGTCTTGATCGCACCGCTGGCGAGGGCCTCGGCAATATTCAGGGTTGTGGCCGGTCGCCCCCGGATCTGCTTCAGTTCCGCACAGGCCCTCGAGATCGCCGTTGCGATCTGGGTTTCGGTCGTCAGGCTGGCATCCGGCACGGCATCAGGGAAATGGCTCAGAATCCGGGCTGCGATCCTCTGCGCCAGAGCCGAAACAAGCACCGGTATGTCTTTCCCGGCACCCGTCGTCAGCTCCGCCCAGTCGGGTGGCAGCTCGCCTCCGCTCAGGTCCCGGTAAAGACCCGCGGCTTCGGATGCCGAAGAAAGCCCCTTCTGCAATACCTTGCCTTCAAGCTGATCAACCTGACCCTGGTCTACTCCGACCGGCCCGCGCAGGTACGAAATCAGGTCGGCAGCGCTGCCGCCGGGGGAGACCGCCTTGAGCAGGCTGACGATCGCCTGGCCGGTGGCTGTGGAGGCCGCAGGGGTTTCGCTCTCGAGGGTCACCGGTATTGAATATTCATCGAGCAGGTCCCTGAAGCCGGTCCCGTTATTCGCAGGTGTTGCCACCGCGACCGCTATCTGCCCGGGATCGGTGCCGTCGGCGACGAGCGTCGCGATCTGGGCGGCGATCGCCTCGGCTTCGCCGCGTTTCCCCGATGAGCGCATGACGGTGAAGGCATCTCCGGGCACGATCTCGCCCCGTCGCCGCAGGCCGAAGTTGCGTTCGATTTCGAAGAGCAGCGGATCATGATCGATCGGCTGATCCGGACGATCGGTTGAATGCCGCACCTTCGCCCCACGCTCTTCGAGCCGTCCCAGCAGCTTCTCGGTGACGGCCATTGCCGAATTACCTAGCTCGTGAGTGATCGCGATGGTGACGTCGGTCTGCGCTGCGAGGCGTTCGAGCAGGTCCAGCTGGGTGTTGCTCATGTCGTCGAATCCGGCGACGAAGATCGGCCGACCTTGCCAGGCCTCAAGCCCGGTCTGGGTAGCCCTCAGTGCAAGCGCCGGATGGTCGCTCATCCCGTATCCACCGAGCAGGTTCAGGTACTCGCGATACACCCCGGCGATCTGCTGGAGGTATCCGCCACCGACATCTTCGACCGCAAGGTCCAAAGCGTCGGGACCGATCGAAGCGTTTCGAAACTCGTCGATCAGATCGAGCATCGCATCCACCAGTCCGGGCTGTCTTTCGATCCTCTCCGAGATCCGGGGCCAGGCCGTGGCAATCGCTTCGCCGACCAGATACCGACGCTGGACAGCGGACGCCGTCGGCCTGGTCTGACTCCCCTCGGAGAGGACTTCGTCGACCAGATCCTTGAAATGCATGATCCTGCCGCCAAGAAAGGCGCCCTGCTCGCGGGCCAGCCTGCGTTCCCAGTCAAAGATGTCGTCGACACTCGGGACGACGAGCACTGGACGCCTCGGCAGGAGTCCGACGTATTCACGTCGAACCTGCTCGGTTCGGCCCGAGTTCGGGGGTCCTTTGATGATCGTCAGCGGCATCGGTTCAGACTAGTGTCGTCGGCGGCGGCCGAAACCTGACGCAATCCGGCTTTTGATCCGCAAAATGCGGGTTTACGAGGACAGTTTTTACGTCCTGTGGCGTCTTTATCTTCACTGGTGACCCTTTCCCCACCAGAAGGACGGCCTCGCCAATGTCCCTTTGCTTCGTAGACCCAGCCGACGCGATCCATGTGATCTCCGATTCCATCGGTCGTGAAGCCCGCCGTCAGCTGCTCGGCGAAGCGCTGCGTGCATGGGTGGATGAAATCCCCGAGGAAGAACTCGAGGGGCAGTACGCCCGGGCGCTGGCTGAACTCGATCAGGATGACCTTTCGCTCCTGGCCGCCTGGCACGGCTCCCTGGATCTCGGGCAGCCGGTCCCGAACAAGGACTTCCTGATGGGCGCGTTCGGGTCACTCGGTGAGCATCGCCGCGAGGCTCTCAAGCTGGCTGCCGGATTCCGC
The DNA here is from genome assembly GCA_937910825.1 of uncultured Solirubrobacterales bacterium. GTDB lineage: Bacteria > Actinomycetota > Thermoleophilia > Solirubrobacterales > 70-9 > 67-14. The sequence goes on from CALEMO010000314.1 coordinate 5,478, forward strand.
GGAGAGGATGTGCTGGAAGAAGGCCTGACCGAAGACCTGGCTCTTGAGACGGTGGTTGGCTGGCTTTCCCCGGAACGGCTGATGGCCCTCGCGTCGGAAGCGATGGACCTTTACATCTGGGATCGAATCGGCTCGAACAACTAGCCGGCGTTGTGGCTCGCCAGCAGTTCGTGAACCTCTGACCTGACCTGGGCCGTCTCGCGGAAATGAACCGCGTGCATGCCCAGGTCTGACGCGGCCTCGCAATTGATCTCCAGGTCGTCGACGAAGATGCAGGCCTGCGGCGCAAGGTCGACTCTGCCGAGGGTCAGTTCGTAGATCTTCGGATCCGGCTTGCGCACTCCTACGAAGCCCGAATCGACCACTTCTTCGAATAGCTCGTCCACGGGCAGCATCTGGCGCCAGAGTGGTTCCCACTCACGAACGTTGTTGGTCAGCATCGCCGTTCGCAGACCGTCGCGGCGGACCTCCCTGATCAGGTCGATCATTCCCTGATTGGGATGGAGCGCTTCAAAGAAGACCTCGCCGAACTTTTCGATCACCGGCCGGTGGCCGAGGTGAGGCTCCAGGCCGTCGGCAAGGCGTTCGGAGAATACGGCCTCGCTGATCTTTCCCATCTCAAGTTCGAAGAGTGGATTCAGGCCCGTCTTTTCGGTGAGGTCGGCCAGCGCCATGCCGAAGACCCTGGGCGGGATGCCTACTTCGTCCTGCACCGCCATGAACGATTCGGCCAGGGGCGTGGTCAGGACGCCCCCAAAATCAGAGATCAGCATTTCTATGCGGCTGATGCCGGCACCGCCGCGTTCCGGCGGCTGATCTCATAGCGGCCGAGACCGAGATGACCGTCAAGTGCCCAGCGGAAAAGGGCCGTATTGATGTTCCAGCCATCGACTTTTGCGGTACAGCCGGCAATCGCAGATCCCGCTCCTTGAAGCGCCGCAATCTCGTCCGAGGCAGGCCACAGCTCCAGCGTCGCCCGGCGCTGCCTGCCGCCTGCGTCGTATTCGGTCGAGATCAGCACCTCTTCGAATTCGACGTAGCCACCAGGGTGAGATATCGCGGCCACCGCCTGCTCCTCGCTGTGGTGCAGTGTTTGCTCCGGCGCCGCCGTGCTCGCAGAGATCAGCCCGCCGTCGGCGAGGATGATCGTCAGCTCCCGCCGCAGGATCGTCGCGTCCGGAGTTGACTCCCGGCCGTGGAGAACACCAGAGCAGTCGAGATCGATCGATTTCCCTTGATCGATTAGGGCGCCGGTCATCCGGGCCAGGCGGGACTGCCGGCTGCCGGTGAGCGAGCCATCGAACTCGATCGGTTCACCCTGGGAGTCGATTTCTACCTCAAGCGATCCGCGCTGCGTTTCGAGGGTCAGCGGACCGTCCTTGAGCCGGTCGAGACCGTCGACTGGAATCGGCGCTGCCGCGATCACGTCTTCGCCCAGCATTATCGCGCCGGATCCGCCGTTTGTGAGGCTGACGAAAAGTCCGGATTCGGGATCGAGGATTTCGACCGAATGCGTTTTCATGTGTCTTGCCCGGAGGTATTGGATGGCGGTTCGGCCGGGGGCAGCTGCCGTGCTTCTGGATCAACCTGATCGGTCACGTCAACCGCCTCGCCTTCGACGTCATAGCCGCGATCGCCGCCGCGTCCCCGATAGGCCTCGTACCCCTTGGTGCTCCAGGTCGCCCCGGTGGTCGCAACCTTGAAGCGACTGGCGAAGAAGAAGAAAGCGGTTATCCGGACGAGGAACCTGGTCGGCGGGAACAAAAGCAGCAGTCCGAGCCCGCTGGTGATGAAGCCGGGAATGATCAACAAAACGGCGCCGGTCGTGATCGCCACCCCGTCGAAAGCCTCGCGGGCCGGCGGCCGCCGTTCGCTCACGGCTCCCCGGAGCCGCTGCCAGTGGGCGCGCCCACGGTGCTGCAGCACCAGAATGCCGCTAACGGTCGACGCAAAAACCAGCGTCAGCATCCAGAAGAATCCGATCGACTGCGCAACGGCCACCATCACGAAAAGCTCCGCGATCGGCCAGATGATCAGCAGCGAGAGGATGATTACGAACATGGCCTTAAGGTTATGCGCTGGCGCGTTTCGGCATCCGTTAACCTCGACGGCCCGATGCAGCTAGGATTGGCCCATGGCACAAGATCAACAGACAATGCCTTCCGAAGAACTCGTCTACGAAGCCCTCGAAGAAGTGATCGACCCGGAGCTCGGCCTCGATTTCGTTTCGCTCGGCCTCGTCTACGAGGTTGAAGTGGAAGCGCCCGACGTATATGTCACATTCACCCTGACCACGCCTGCTTGCCCGATCGGACCTCAAGTGTCCGAGCAGATGAAGGAATTCGTCGGCAATCTGGACGGCGTCAGCGAAGTTCATCCGAAGATGATCTTCGAACCGCCGTGGTCGCCGGAGATGATGACCGAGGACGCGAAGTTCGCACTGGGTTTCTGAGCCGCATTTCATGCGGCTTTGTCGAATCCTCGGGCACGCAAACCCCAGGCGTTCTAACGATCACCGGACGTAGACCGGGAAGCGAAAGGTCACACTGGACCTGGCGCTTGATCTGCGGCGATGCCGTCCGGCGGACGAAGAGAAGCCGCCGGTCGGCGGCCTCTCAGTTTGCCCGTAGGACTGCTTTTACTTTGGTCCGACATGCTCCCCCGCCAGCTCCCGAACGCGGGTCGATTGGAATCGGATCACCTCGGCGATCGTGGCCAGACCAAAGATAACCGCCAACCGGATTTCGTCGGCACCCTACTGCCAGTACCCTGTGCATATGTCTTCAGAAGCAACCATCAGTCCCGAGCGGGTCATTCTGGCCGCACCACGGGGTTATTGCGCTGGCGTCGATCGCGCCGTCCAGACCGTGGAGCAGGCGCTCGACAAGCACGGAGCACCGGTCTACGTTCGCAAGGAAATCGTGCACAACAAGCACGTGGTCGAGGAGCTGGCCGCCCGGGGCGCGATCTTCGTCGAAGAAGAGACCGAGGTCCCCGAAGGCGAAATCGTCGTTTTCAGCGCCCACGGGGTTTCGCCGGCCGTCCACGAGAACGCGCAGGCCCGGCAGCTCAGGACGATCGACGCCACCTGCCCCCTGGTGACCAAGGTCCACGTCGAAGCCCGCAAGTTCGCTGCCGACGGCTATACGATCGTGATGGTCGGGCACGCTGGGCACGAAGAAGTCGAAGGCACCATGGGCGAGGCTCCCGAGAGCATCGTTCTTGTTCAGACGGTCGAAGAAGTCGACGATCTCGTGCTTGACGACCCGGACCACGTCGCCCTGATCACCCAGACCACGCTTTCGGTCGACGAGACGGCGGAAATCATCGCCCGTCTGCGCGAGCGTTTCCCGGGGATCGTCACCGCCAAAGGCGAAGACATCTGTTACGCCACGACGAACCGTCAGATAGCGGTAAAGCAGCTGGCGAAGCAATGCGACCTGGTGCTGGTAATCGGCTCGACCAATTCATCGAACTCGAACCGCTTGGTCGAAGTTGCCAGGGAGTACGGCTCGGAATCCTTCCTGATCGACAACCATCAGCAGGTTCGCGAGGAGTGGCTCGAGGGGATCCGTACCGTCGGCATTACCTCGGGCGCGAGCGCGCCAGAGGAGCTGGTTGAGGACCTGGTCAAGCTTTTCAGGGACCGTGGCGTGGAAGACGTTTCCGAGCTCAGGACCGTTGACGAATCGGTGCGCTTCATGCTGCCGAAGGAGATCCGCAAGGGTCTGCCGATGGTTCCCAGCGCCTGAGGCACCGCCTCAAGGCACGGCCGGTGAAAAACTGACCGACCAGATTTCCGCTTCGCCTGACAGCTCGATGGTGATCCGATGACTGCCGTGGGACCCATGCTCAGCGAGTGTGTAGAGCCCCGGCCCGTCGATTTCGACTGAGGGCAGGCTCCTGCCGTCGAGGGTCAGGTCCAGCCGTCCGCGCCCGGCGACCGTGGCGTGGATCCCCCCGGCTTCGTACTCGACGTCGAAAGCTCGCCCGTCTTCAGCGGTCCAGGCCCGGTCTTCGAGGGGAAACAGTTCTTTCCCCGGCGGGATGACCTCGGCTCCGTCGACGTCTGTCGGGCGCAAGGCTTCCATCGGTTCCGGAAACTCCCTCTCTAGGTCCGGGCCGGCAAGTTGTTCCTGGATCGCGACCTCGGTCGAGCGATAGTCGCCCTCTCCGAAATGGAACCACTTGAGGATTCCGCCCCGGCCCCAGAGGAACAGGCTGGGCCAGCCCTCGCAGCCATACATCATCCAGAGGGCCCGTCCTTCATCGATCAACACCGGGAATTCAACCCCCAGGCGCTCAAGTCCGGTTTCAACTGTCGCCGGGTCGGATCCGAAGTCGAAGCGGCCGGCCTGGACTCCGATAACTGTGAG
>CALEMO010000315.1 GCA_937910825.1 uncultured Solirubrobacterales bacterium
TGCCCGCCCCACACCCGACGCTCAACCATTTGTTTGCCCCCGCGGTCACCACACCCTTGTACCAGACATCGTTCCTTTCGACCCAGTTGCCTTGCTTGTCGATGAGGTAAGGAAACTTGCCGTCCTGCTTCACAACGGTCGCCAGTGTTCCGGGGATGTCGCTGCGTGCGATCCAGCCGAGCCCGTTCGCCTGATCGGTCAGGTAAGTGATCTTGAACGGAACCTTCCTGTCGGCGGTGAGCTTGATCTGCGTGTGGACCGCGTTCCTGCCGGGCTCACCGCGATAGACCTCCTTGCCGTCGACTTCCATGACGTTTTGGGTCGATCCACCGTAGCCGGGTCGAAACTCGTAGACACCCGTCGTCTTGATCAGGATGGACCCGCGCACGATCTGCGTTCCGCCACCAGGATAAGGCGTGGGCTTGACGCCGCCAAAGCTCTCCAGCTTCAGCGTCTTTGTCGGCTCGACTTTTTCGTAGTCGATGTCAGAGTCGTATTTTCCGGCATACACCGAAAGAACCGGGTCGATGAACTCAGAGCCCCAGCGGCTGCCTCCCCCGGTCACCTGCCCGATCCCGACCATGTTGGATTGGCCGGCGAGGATGTAGACCTTGACCGGCTTGTCTGCTGCGGAGGCGGGCGAAGACATCAACGTCAGCGACAGAAAGAGCAGCGTAAGAACGAAATACCTGAGAATTCTGGTCATCGAGATGGCTTTCGGAAGAAGGCGCTGGGAATACAGACAAGTCGGAACGGAACCCATATTAGCAAGAGCGTAGTCACAACTCAGCGTGGTGCTGAATGGTTGGTCTTTCAGCGTTCGTTAGGCCGCCAGTTCGTGAAGTTCAACAAGCCCGCGGGACAAAAAGTCGGCCGACGAGTAAGCTCGGTCCTTCGCATCGGTTACGAGCGGCCTCAGATCGCTGCCTGGGTGACAGCGGCATGCTCGCCAGTTGGGGGAATCGCCAGCAGCAGGAAGCCAGCGAATCCCTCATTGCCACACGAGCGACTGCGACCTTGATTTACTGCGGACAAATC
>CALEMO010000316.1 GCA_937910825.1 uncultured Solirubrobacterales bacterium
GGGTCCCGATCGGGTTCGCACTGGCATACCCCGAGCGGATCGAGCTGCCGGTCAAGCGCCTGGATCTCGCTCAGGTCGGATCGCTGGATTTTGAAGAGCCGGACCCGGATACTTTTCGTTGCCTGACTCTCGCCCGGGATGCCGGGCTGGCAGGTGGAATCTCGCCCTGCGTGCTGAACGCTGCGGATGAAGTCGCCGTTGCTGCTTTTCTCGACGGCCAGATCGACTTCAGTGCGATTCCGGAGGTGATCGAACGGACCCTCGAGGACATCGGATCCGGTCCGGCCAGGGATTTCCGGGAGTTGTTCGCAATCGACGAAGCGTCGAGGGAGCGCTCCGCGGAGCTGATCGTCGGGTTGAGTAACTGATGAGCTTCATACTCGCCTTCCTCGCGTTCAGCGCGCTGATCATCCTCCATGAGTTCGGGCACTTCGTAGCCGCCAAGTGGGTCGGCATGCGAGTCGAGCGCTTTTACCTCTTTTTCCCGCCCAAGCTGATCTCCATGAAGCGCGGCGAAACCGAGTACGGAATCGGCGCGATTCCGCTCGGCGGCTTCGTGAAGATCACCGGGATGAACCCCGACGAGGAGTTGCCGCCCGAGATTGCGGCCCGCGGCTACTACCACCAGCCGGTCTGGAAGCGCATTTTCGTTATCGGCGCGGGACCAGCCGTGAACCTGTTCATCGCTTTCGTACTGCTGTTCTTCCTGGCCTTCGGCATACAGGAGCCCAGCAAGAACGTGGATCAGGTAACAGTCGGCGCCCCGGCTGCCGGCAAGCTTCTCGCCGGAGACAGGATCGTTTCAGTCGACGGCGTGCGCGGAGATCAGGAGGCGATCGCCAACCAGATCAATTCCCACGGCTGCCCGGGTTCCGGCAAGCCGGTGGATGGTTGCCGGGCAGCGACGCCCGCGGTCGTGATCGTGGATCGCGACGGCCAGAAGAAGACGCTTGAGATCACGCCGTTATACGACGGCAAGGTCGAGAGAAATCGTCTGGGTTTTGCGTTCGGCGTGGAACCCCTCAATCCAGGTGCGGCAGAGGCGGCGGGAATCTCGCTTGACTTCATGTGGCTTGTCACCGCAAAGACGGTCTCGACTCTTTCCCGTATCTGGCAGGCCGATGAGCGCAAGGAGCTTTCCGGAGTAGCCGGAAGTTACGAGGTCACCCGTCAGGCGATTGACATCGGTGTGCGCCAGGCGCTGACCCTGATCGCCTTGATCAGCCTCTCGCTGGGCGTGATCAACCTTTTCCCGTTCCTGCCACTTGATGGCGGCCACATCTTCTGGAGCATCGTCGAAAAGCTGCGTGGCCGGCCGGTGCCTTTTGCCGTGATGGAACGGGCTGGACTGGTCGGTTTTATTTTGGTGATAGGGCTTTTTGTAATCGGCCTGTCGAATGACATCGGCCGCTTGACTGGCGAGGGCTTCAATCTTCGCTAGATTGCGGTTCAAGCAAGTTGCTCTACTGGAGCGAGAGGAGGAGTTTTCAGGTGCAGACCACCGAGTCGCTGACCGAGGCTGACGGAGGGCCGGGCTACGAGCCCGAGTCCAGCAACCTTTACCACGCATTCCTGAGGACGGTGGAGAAGCTGGGAGGCGACAGTGCGATCATCTCCGAAGAAGAAGGTGTTGAGCTCAGCTGGAACGAGCTCGCAGACCGTGTCAGGACGATTGCGGGCGGTCTCAACGCGCTCGGCGTGAAGAAAGGCGACACCGTCAGCATGCTGCTGAACAATCGCTCGGACTTCATCCCGACCGATCTGGCCGCCGTTTCACTCGGTGCCGTGCCGTTTTCGATCTACCAGACTTCCTCGCCGGAGCAGATCGAATACGTGTTGTCGGATTCCGACGCACGGGTGATCATCATCGAGCCGGAATTCCTTGCCAACCTGCTGAAAGCGAAAGAGAACCTCGACAAACTTGAACATGTCGTGGTCCTTGGCGGCGACGGCGGCACCATGACCTACGAAGAACTACTCGCGATGGACCCGGACTTTGACCCGGCCCCGCTGGCGGACAAGGTCGGCCTCGACGATCCGCTGACCTTGATCTACACCTCGGGAACGACGGGTCCGCCCAAGGGCGTAGTCCTTACCCACGGAAATCTGCTGCGTGTGATGACCAGCATCATGGAAGGAATCATCAAGCTGCCCGAGCGCGGAGCGAAACTGATTTCATGGTTGCCGGCCGCACACATCGCCGAGCGTGGCTCGAACTACTACACGCCGGTCATCAGGGGCCTGGAGATTCACATCTGCCCCGATCCCCGGCGCATCATCGAGTACCTGCCGAAAGTACGACCGACCTGGTTCTTCGCCGTACCGAGGATCTGGGAGAAGCTCAAGACAGGCATCGAAGGCAACCTTGCGAGCCTGCCCGAGGAACAACGCCTTCAGGCCCAGGCCGGCCTCGATGCGGCGATTCAGAAGGTCCGCCTCGAGCAGGCGGGCGAAGAAGTCCCCGAAGCCCTTGCAGCGGGCGTCGCAAAGGCCGACCAGGCTCTTTTTGCGAACCTGCGGCACTCTCTGGGCCTGGACGAGGCCGTCGCCGTCAGCGTCAGTGCCGCCCCGATCCCGGTCGAGGTGCTTGAGTTCTTCCACGCGATCGGCATCCCGGTCGGTGAACTCTGGGGCATGTCTGAAACCTGTGGTGTAATAACCGTTAACCCTCCGGAGGCGATCAAGATCGGAACCGTCGGACCGCCGGCGCCCGGCGTCGAGGTCAAAGTGGCAGAGGACGGCGAATTGCTCTGTCGCAGCCCGTATGTGATGCCGGAATACCGGAACCAGCCAGAGAAAACCGCGGAAGCGATCATCGATGGCTGGCTTTACACCGGAGATATCGGCGTGATCGACGAAGATGGCTACGTATCGATCGTTGACCGCAAGAAAGAACTGATCATCAACGCGGCCGGCAAGAACATGTCACCGGCCAACATCGAGGCTCACATCAAGGTCGCTTCGCCCCTGGTCAACCAGTGCGTTGCGATCGGTGACGGTCGTCCCTACAACGTCGCCCTCGTAGTACTGGACCCGGACTACGCCCCGGTCTGGGCGTCGCAAAACGGAATCGAGAACTCCGGCCTTTCCGTACTGGCGCAGGATGAAAAACTGCTCGCGGCGATCGGTGAGGCGGTTGACCAAGGAAACCAGAAACTGTCCAGGGTCGAACAGATCAAGAAGTTCAAGATCATC
>CALEMO010000317.1 GCA_937910825.1 uncultured Solirubrobacterales bacterium
GGTTCAATGCTCGGATGAACGTTGCCGAGTCGCCCCGGGGAGATTCCGGTATTCAGGTACGAAGAAGCCTGGTTCGAGAGCGCCGCCAGCGCCGTGGAGAGCAAGTCGACGGTGACCCGCTGGCCGGTTCCCCCGTGTTCCCGGGCATGCAGAGCGGCAAGGATTCCCGTGCTTGCGTTGAGGCCGGCGATCACGTCAACCAGGGCAACCCCGACCTTGCTGCCTTCGCCGTCTCCAGGGCCGGTTACCGACATCAGGCCGCTGAGTGCCTGGACCAGTGGATCGTAGCCGGGCATGAGCCTGCCTTCCGCCTCCCCGAAGCCGGAGATCGAGCAGTAGACGATTCCGGGGTTCCGCTTCGAAACCGAGTCGAAATCCAGTCCGAACCTGGCCATCGTGCCGGGTTTGAAGTTTTCGATCAGCACGTCGGCGCGACGAGCCAGTTCAATGGCGAGTGCGAGGTCCTCCGGATCCTTGAGGTCGAGCGCAATCGAGCGCTTGTTCCGGTTCACCGAAAGGAAGTAGGTGGCGCGGCCGCTTTCGTCAACCGGCGGCTTCCAAGACCGGGTTTCGTCCCCGGCCGGAGATTCAACCTTGATCACATCCGCCCCCAGGTCACCCAGGGTCATGCCCGCCAGCGGTCCGGCGAGAACGCGGCTGAAATCGGCCACCAGCAGTCCGTCGAGTGCGCCCATGTCCCCATCTTGACGCCCCCGGCCCCGAAATACCCGACTCACTACCCTGTGTGCTCGGCGAACGCCTCGCTCCGCCGCCCGCACCGATGGATGTCCTCGCATCACAAACCCCCGCCGCACTCGGCGTAAAAGGCCTGACCAAACGGTACGGGGACGGAACCCTTGCCCTGCACGATCTCGACCTCGAGGTCCCGGCGGGCAGTTTCTTCGGCCTGCTCGGGCCAAATGGCGCCGGCAAGACGACGCTGATCGGCGCGATCTGCAACCTGGTCAGGCCGACCGCCGGAGAAATCAGCGTTTTCGGCCACGAGGGTTCGAGCATGCACGCCCGGCGGATGATCGGCATCGCTGAACAGGAACCGAATCTCGACAAGTTCCTGACCGTCTTCGAAACCCTGCTCTATCACGGTGGCTACTACGGAATGGCAAAAGGCGAGGCCAGCGAGCGCGCCGAGCAGATGATCGATGCTTTCGATCTCAGGGCCAAGCGCGACGTCGAAGCGCCGAAGCTGTCGGGTGGAATGAGGCGGCGGCTGCTGCTGGCCCGGGCACTGCTCCACCGGCCGAACCTTGTCATTCTCGACGAACCGACTGCGGGAGTCGACCTGGAACTCAGACACGAACTCTGGAGCTACATCCGCAAGCTTCACGAGCAGGGCACGACCATCCTTCTCACGACGCACTACCTGGAAGAGGCAGAGGCGCTCTGCGATGAAATAGCCCTGATCAGCGGCGGCCGGATCGTTGCCCGCGACACCGCCACCGGCCTCAAGGACTCCCACGGCGTAGGCACTCTCGAAGAGGTTTATCTGAAGACCGTCTCGAGCGGCAGAATCGCCCTGGCTGAAGAGGCGGCCCGGACTTGACCGCGCTGCCGCCGACCCAGGTCGAGCCACATCCATGGCGGGGTCTTGCCTGGCTCTCGCGCCGGGAATGTCACCGGGTGCTGAAGCTCTGGAAGCAGACGATCCTCGCCCCGGTGATCGCCGCCCTGCTTTTCATGGTCGTCTTCGGGCTTTCACTGGGCAACAGCATTTCCGAGATCAACGGCTTTAAATATCAGGTCTACATCGTGCCGGGACTGATCGCCATGGCGATGGCGCAGGCCGCCTACTCGAACAACTCCAGCACGATCTTCCAGGCCCGTAACGACCGCTACCTGGACGACATCCTCTCGGCTCCGATGAGCGCCTGGCAGATGCACATCGGCTATCTGGCTGGTGGCGGCTTGCGATCACTGATGATCGGAGTTCTGTTGACTGCCCTCGCCCTGCCGATAACCGGTGCCCCGCTGGAGCACCCGCTCGAACTGCTGGCCGCGGTGCTGCTGCTGTCGACCGCCTTCGGGGCGCTCGGGATCATCGTCGGCGTATACGCACAGTCCTGGGACAACCAGTCATTCATTAACAACATCGTGATCCTGCCGCTGATCTTCCTCGGCGGAGTCTTCTACTCGGTCAGCCGCCTCGGCACCCCCTGGGAGCAGATCTCCCACTTCAACCCGCTCTTCTACGTGGTCGACGCCACCCGTTACGGCTTCCTCGGAGCCAGCGACGTGAACCCGGTGATCTCGCTCTCGATCGTCGCGGTGATAACGATCGGCCTGGTCAGCTGGTCGCAGTACCTGTTCAGCACAGGCCACCGCCTGAAGCCGTGAGGACCCAATTGGCAGTCTGCCGGTTACGTGTCCAGGTCCGGGATGTACGTGGTCACGTGCTGGTTGATCGTCTCCCTCACCCACTGCTTCTCTGCTGAATCCGCCATCCGGTATCGGCCGATCAGCATCGCCTGGTCGTCGAGCGGCAGTCCACTGATCTCCCAGGAGACCACGAGCCGCTCGAAGAGCAGCTCGGTCCGGCGGCGCCAGATGTCGTCGATGTTGGCCGCGTCGGACACCATCTCCGACTTGATCTTCTTGACCGAACCGGAGGAGAGTTCCTGCCGGAGGGTGAGCACGTTGCCCTCCGGGTCGGCGTAGATCGACGTCGCGCCCTTGTCCTCAGGTTGCCGGAGCCGGCGGTTTTTCTTCTTCTTTGCCATCGATCTCATTCTGACGATCGGAAAGCTCGGCATCACCGAGCCCGCCGAAGTGGTGCCGCCGCTGATTGTCCTGCGACGCCAGCTCGAAGATCGCGGAGTAGAGGATCACGTCGATCACCAGTCCGAAGACGGCGCCGAACTGCGCTTCGACGAACGAGAAGACCCGGGTGACGAAGATCGAAACGAGGAAGGCCCGCCCGAACCAGGAGTAGGCGGCCTGGTGCTCGTCCTTCAGCATCTTGTAGACGCCGATGCCGATCATGATCACCGAGGTCAGGATCGAAAGCGTCCGGGCAACCATGAGGAAATCCGGGCTGCTGCTCAGGACCTTGTCCGAGGTCTGGGTCTCGAGGCCGATGATGCCGAGAAGCGAAATGACACCCCAGACGACCACGATCCGGATCACCCATTTGCCG
>CALEMO010000318.1 GCA_937910825.1 uncultured Solirubrobacterales bacterium
AACATGCCACTGCTGGCGGACAGGTCAGCGCGTACTTCACTCTCATTATCCATTGCGCACACTCTATCCGCGTCCGTGGGCGCCAGACGGCCCGGCGACAAAGTGAAAGCTCGGTTACAGGCCGCGGCAGATAGAGTCAGCGTCCGTTCCGGGGTGGGGTAACTGGTCAACCCACCAGGTTTTGGTCCTGGTAATGAAGGTTCGAGTCCTTCCCCCGGAGTATTGGAGCGGCCGTCGCAACTTCTCGCGAACACGGGCGTTCTATAATGTGAACTGTCCGCGGATGATTCTGCGGAAATGGGAATCCACAGGAGAGAAACGGGAGAACTAATGCGCAAGCTTGCAGTGCTGGTCGCCACAATCGCTGCCCTGATCATCGCCCCTGCCGCTGCCAACGCGGCCATCACCAACGTACTCAACGGTGATCTGACCTGCGGTGTCGTCACCGCCGAAGGCAACGTCACGACTTCGATCGGACAGCGCTGGTGCGGTTCGCAGCCTGCTTCGATTACTTCAACCCTTGACGTCGCACTTCCGGCAACCCGAAGCACCCACAAAACTTTTGACGGCGTGCCGCTCGATGTCAACGTTGCCTTCCCGCCCGCAGCGGGACCTGACACCGACTGGCCAGTAGTTGGCATCTACCACGGCTACGGTGGATCGAAGGCCAGCTTCGGCAGCATGCAGCGCTGGCTCGACAAGGGTTACGCGGTCTTCTCACTGACCAATCGCGGCAGCGGAGAATCATGCAAGAACGCCGGTTCAATCGCCGCTGATCCGACCGGCTGCGCCAATGGATACGTACACCTGATGGACCCGCGCTTCGAGATCCGTGACGCACAGAACTTCCTCGGTGAACTCGTGGATGAAGGCGTCATCAACCCGACCAAGATCGCCGCAACCGGTGGTTCATACGGCGGTAGCGAATCGATGCACCTCGGTGTTCTCAAGGACCGGGTCACGAATCTCGACGGCACCCTGAGCACTTGGGAAAGTCCCCTCGGAGAGCGGATGTCAATCGCGGTAGCTTCCCCGAACATTCCCTGGACCGACCTGATTCAGGCGCTCGGCCCGAACGGCGACACTTACGACTACCTCAAGGACGGCAGCTTCACCGGCAACGTCGGAATCATGAAGGAGTCGTATGTAAACGGTCTCTACATCTCCGCTCGCAACGCCGACGCCGGTACTGATCCGATGGCCGACGTGGCGGGCTGGAAGAACCTGCTGGATGCCGGTGAGCCATATGGCACCCCGGCGGGCCAAGCGATGGTCGCGGAGATCACTCAGCACCACTCGGTTTACTACGGCGGCTTTGGCCAGGCTCCGGCACCGCTGCTGATGTCATCGGGCTTCACCGATGACCTCTTCCCGGTCGACGAAGTCATCCGTTATTACAACCGCACCAGGGCCGAGTACCCGAACACACCAATGAGCATCTTCGCCGGATCGTTCGGGCACCCCCGCGGACAGAGCCAGGCCAACGTGTCATCGGCGCTGTCAACCCTTGAGGAAAGCTGGATCGACTACTACATGAAAGGCATCGGCAGCCAGCCCGCTTCGAACGTAGTTGCCTACACCCAGACCTGCCCGAACGGTACGCCCGGTGGCGGCCCGTATTCGGCCAACGATTGGGCATCGCTCGCACCCGGCGAGATCAAGTTGACCGACACCGGTGGCCCGCAGACGATTGCCGCCGACGGTGGCATCCCGGCTTCTTCGAGCGCCTTCAACCCGATACCGGCAGGCGCCGCCTGCACGACGGCCTCAGACGCAGTCGAGCCGGGATCGGCTTACTACGACATGGCTCCGGCCCCGGCCGGCGGCTACACAGTTCTCGGCATGGCGACAGTGCTCGCCAAGATCAGTGGAGCTGACGTCGACTCGCAGATCGCGGCGCGGCTGGTCGATCTCGACGGCGCCGGTAACAAGACGCTGATTGAGCGTGGCTCCTGGCGTCCGGCAAGTTCGGGCTTCCAGGTATTCCAGCTCCATCCCGGTGCCTGGAAGGTCGAAGCCGGACACACCGTACGGCTCGAACTGCTGCCCAAGGACGCCTCGGCAGCTGCTGGCAGCTTGTTCGGCAACTTCAGCCGCCCCTCTAACAACCAGCAGGCCATGACGGTCGACAAGCTGGAGCTGCGTGTCCCGGTGGTTGAGGCCCCCGGTGCGCTCGGTGGACTCGTCACCGCTCCGGCCACCAAGGTCCTCCCGGACCGCGACGGTGCCGAACTGGCCCCCGGTTACAGCGCGATCGGCTCCGAATCGATCATCGACTACGGCAAGCGGGTTGACCCGATCATCGGCAACCTGAAGGTGGTCGGCAAGGCCAAAGTCAAAGGCAAGAGGCTCAAGGCCAAGGTCAAGTGCGACGGCTCGAATGACTCTTGTGCCAAGGCGACCATCAAATTCGAGGGAACAGGTAAGAACAAGGGCCTGATCGCCAAGAAGGGCGGCCTCAAGGTCGCCGCCGGTAAAACGAAAACGGTCACCTTCCTGTTGAGCAACCGCGGACGTAAGATCTTCAAGAACAAGAAGAAGCTCCGTGCCAAGGTGGAAGTTAACGGCAAGAACCGGGGCAAGGTCACCACCAAGAGGGTCGGTAGGGTCCGCTAGGAGGACTTACGCTCTTTCGAGCGTCCCCGGGGTGAGGCGATGCCGAGCACACGCATCGCTTTGATCCCGAGGCCGAGCCGTTCGCGGC
>CALEMO010000319.1 GCA_937910825.1 uncultured Solirubrobacterales bacterium
AATACGCTTTGGACGGCTTCTGTCTTCTTATTCCCGGTGGTCACCGGCGCGACCAGATACTCACAGAGCCAGATCGAAGGCTCGACTATCAGCCACGACTTCAAGAAAGCGGTCAACGTGGTGCTGCACGGTGATGCAGCCTTCCCCGGCCAGGGTGTGGTCGCCGAGACCTTCAACCTGCAGAGCCTCGACGGCTATTCGGTCGGCGGCACGATCCACATCATCGAGAACAACCAGGTCGGCTTCACCACCGATCCGACCGACGCACGCTCGACCCCGTACGCGGCTGACATGGCGAAGGGCTTCAACGTGCCGATCATCCATGTGAACGCAGACGACGTCGAAGCCTGCTCCCAGGCGATGAGGCTGGCGATGTCCTACCGGGAGACCTGGGGCCGCGACATCGTGATCGACGTAATCGGTTACCGCCGCTTCGGCCACAACGAAACCGACGAACCGGCATACACCCAGCCCTTGATGTCAGCGACGATCAAGAATCACAAGCCCGCGTCCGAGATCTATACGGACCAGCTCGTCGAAGAGAAAGTAGTGACCCGGGAAGAGGTCGAGAAGGCCGCAGAGCAACGTCGTTCAAACCTCAAGCAGACCCTTGACTCCCTGCGCGGCAAGATGGAATCGGGCGTATACGAAGATCCGACGGTCACCAATGTGGGGACCGGCGAACTCGACCGCAGCGCCAGCCCCCCGGTCGAGACCGCGGTCTCGGAAGAGGCGCTGCGCTCGCTGAACCAAGAGCTGATCGACGTGCCGGCGAGCTTCACGGTCCACCGCAAGCTGCGCAAGCACCTGGGGCGCCGCACCGAGGCGCTCAACAACGGCGGCATCGAGTTTGCCCACGCCGAGTCCCTGGCGATCGCATCACTGCTGACCGAAGGCGTACACGTTCGAATGACCGGACAGGACACCGAGCGCGGAACTTTCTCGCAGCGCCACATGGTTCTGCACGACGAAAAGACGGGGCTCAAGTACGCGCCGATCCAGCACCTCGATGGTGCCACGGCGCCCTTCGAGCTCCACAACAGCCCGCTTTCCGAGACGGCCTGCCTCGGCTTCGAATACGGCTACGCCTCCTCGAATCCGGACTCGCTCGTCCTCTGGGAGGCACAGTTCGGCGACTTCGCAAACTCGGGCCAGGTGATCATCGACAGTTTCATCGCTTCCGGTGAGTCGAAGTGGGGCCTCACATCAAGGCTCACCCTGCTGCTGCCCCACGGGCACGAGGGTTCCGGTCCGGAACACTCGAGCGCGAGGCTGGAACGCTTCCTTTCACTTGCCGCAGAAGGCAGCATGAGGGTCGCCAATCCGACCACCCCTGCCCAGTACTTCCACTTGCTCAGGCGACAGGCCATGATCAAGAAGGCGCGGCCACTGGTCGTCTTCACGCCCAAAGGCCTGCTGCGCCAGGCTTCGACCAACTCATCGATCGACCAGCTGAGCAACGAGCACTTCCACTTCATCCTCGACGATCCCCGGGCCACTGAGCGGCGGGAGAAAGTCGAGCGCCTGGTGCTCTGCTCGGGCCGGATCTACTACGACATCGACGCCGCTGACCCGCGGGAATCCGCGCAAGACGTGGCCGTCGCCCGGGTCGAGCTGCTTTATCCCTTCGCCAGAGAGCAGTTGACCAACCTGATCGCTTCCTACCCGAACCTCAAGGAAGTCACCTGGGTCCAGGAGGAGCCGAGCAACATGGGTGCCTGGAGCGTCATGCGCCGCCGTCTCCCGAGCATCATTCCCGACGGTGTCAAGCTCGATTACGTCGGCCGCCCCGAGCGGGCCAGCCCCGGCGAGGGGTACTCCGTAGCCCACGTCAGAGAGCAGGAACGCATCGTGCTCACCGCTCTCACCCTGACTTCCTGAGCCATCCCCACCAGATACTTTGACCGTTGTTCGGCGGAGGTGTATAAGATCAGTTCGCAGTCCGAAAAAGCTTAGGGAAATTTGGGAAGGAGCAGGAACGGACAAGGCAGGCCAGGAGGGTCGCCAGCCTCTATCTTTCATATTTCAAAGCCCGTCTCCGGTGGTTTATCCTCGGAGGCGTTCGCGTCGGCATCCCTCCCTGGCTACCGACGCGCAGGCGCGGTGAGGGCCGCGCGGACCCCCTGCCTCCCACGGCCCTCCCGCGTCTAATTTATTAACGACCGCCCTGATCGATTGGCGCCGCGCCCTGGCATCCGCTCGCCAGGCTGCTCAGGTGCTTGCGCGGACCTCAACGCTCGCGCCGCCCAGGATTCGGCCGTTCACTTGAACTTCGACCAGGTGGGGACCGGGGTAGATCCGCCGGACCGAAACCTCCCTGATCGCATGGTCCCGCCTGAACGTGGTTTCGGTGCCGGGCTCCAGGGTCAGGGCCTTGAGCTTGAAAACCTTCGGTGACCGGGTCCCGTTCGCCCCGGCGTGATGAACCCGGTAGTCGACCATCACCGGCGTAGCCTGCGCCGCACTCAGCCGGAACTCGATGCTGACCGTGTCACCGATCTTGATCGATTTTGGTATGACGGAGAATCCGCTGAGCTCAACCGGCGCGTCACTGTCGAAGCCGATCAGCGACAAGGCCTCAGGGTCGCCCGCCTTGATCAGGCTGCGCATGCCGCGCCGCACGATCCACTCGCGCCGCTCGGGCTCGGCCCCCTGCTGCGTCCGGCCACATTCCAGCCAGCGCCGGGCCGTGCTGATCGCCAGGTCCGGATGGTCCTTGCTGATGTCATTCAGGTGGTTGGCGACCGATTTGCGCACATAGAGCGACGGATCGTCCACCAGGCGGTCAAGCAGTGCGATGGTGGGCGATGGATCGCCGATGAACCCCTTTAGCTGGGCACCCCAGGGAAGCCTCGGTCTGGATCCTTCGCTGACCAGACGCCTCAGGTGCTCGTCCGGACTCTCGATCCAGCGATCGAAAAAGGCGAAGGTCTGCACCGGATGCGTCTCGATGAACGGGCGGATCGCGAACTCGCATGACCATCGCGATGTGAGGCGGGCGATCAGCGGCAGGCTGACTTCGGGGTAATCGATTCCATAGCGGGCTACGAAATCGTTCACCGGATAGACCACCCAACCGTCGAAGTCCGGTGATTCGAGGGCCCGGCCGATCACGGCCGCGGCTTCAGGGAATTCCTCCGGCAGGGTGACTGCGAGTGCGTCGGCGACGTGGAGCACCCGGGCCTTCAACTCGAGTGCCGCAAGCCCGGCGTTAGCCCGGACCATGAACTCATCCTCCGGGAAGGCCGGCGTGGCCCGCATCAGAGCACCGGCCAGCCGCTGAAGCGCCAACGGGGAGATCCGGTCCTTGAAGTCCTTTGACCCGGCCGGATCCTTTTCAGACTTCTTC
>CALEMO010000320.1 GCA_937910825.1 uncultured Solirubrobacterales bacterium
ATCGAGAACATCGACATCGGCGGGCCGACCATGATCCGGGCCGCGGCCAAGAACCATCAGGACGTTGTGATTGCGGTCAAGCCCGAAAGCTATGACGCGATCCTCGGTGAGCTGGACGAATCGGGCGGCGAGATCTCAGCCTCGACCCGCCACTGGCTGGCCAACGAAGCTTTCGCCCAGACCGCCCGCTACGACTCGGCCATATCCCGCTGGTTCTCTGAGTCCTACGAAGCATTCCCCGAGCACCGGGTGCTGGCCTTCGAAAAGCAGCTCGACCTCTCTTACGGGGAAAACCCCCATCAGCGGGCGGCGCTCTATTCCGAAGTCGGGCTTGACAGCCACGTGCTCACCGACCTGGCGAAGATCCACGGGCGGGCGCTGTCCTTCAACAACGTGCTCGATCTCGACTCCGCCCGGCGGCTCCTGGCTGACCTCGATGGTCCCGCCTGCGTGATCGTCAAGCACAACAACCCCTGCGGCGTCGCCCTCGGCGACAGCGGCCTCGATGCCTATGAACGCGCGCGGGACTGCGATCCGATGTCGGCCTATGGTGGCGTGATCGCGATCAACCAGAAGGTCGACCGTGCTTTGGCCGAAGCCCTTCACAAGAACTTCGTCGAGGTGCTGGTTGCCCCCGGCTACGATGACGACGCGCTCGAAGTCCTGCAGCAGAAAGAAGCGATCAGGATCTTCAAAGACAAAGCCGATCCCCACCCCGACAGCCGGGAAAAGGATATGAAGCGGGTACGCGGCGGAATTCTGATCCAGGATCGGGACGGCGAACCCGAACAGCGGGAAATGATGGAGGTCGTAACCGAAGCGAAGCCGTCAGAGGACGCCTGGCAGGACCTGCTTTTCGCCTGGACCGTATGCCGACATGTGCGCTCCAACGCGATCGTCCTGGTCAAGGACCGGGTCACTCTCGGCATCGGCGCCGGACAGATGAGCCGGGTCGACTCGACCCGGCTCGCGATCGAGAAATGCCGTGGCGCGCACGGTGACGAAGCCACCGACCTGCTGACCGGATCGGCGATGGCCTCGGATGCGTTCTTCCCGTTCGCGGACGGTCCCGCGGCGGCGATCGAAGCCGGAGCTACGTCGGTGATCCAGCCGGGCGGCTCAAAGCGCGACGCGGAAGTGATCGAAGCCTGCGACGAATCGGAGACCTCAATGGTCTTCACCAAACACCGTCATTTCAGGCACTGACCAGGAACCTGAATCGCTTCGCTTCGCTGTGCGATCCAGGTTTCGAAGTACCAGCTGGGTGCATGGGCAAATCTGTTACCTCTCAGAGTGCCTGGGAGGGGCAGAAGTCAGAGACCTACCCCGGCTGGCAGAATTGTCTGGCCCCCTTAGCTCAGGTGGTTAGAGCTGCAGGCTTTTAACCTGTGAGTCCTCGGTTCGAATCCGAGAGGGGGCATTGAGTCTCACCCGAGACCGGGCAGGCCTTCTTCCGGGGTCGAGGCTTCAGCGTGAAGCCTCTTCGGGATGCGGCCCGCCAGGTGGGCGGCGCGGCCGGCTTCGACGGCGGACTTCATCGCACTCGCCATCAAGTCCGGATCTTCGGCTCTGGAGATCGATGAAGCCAGCAGCACGGCATCGCAGCCGAGCTCCATCGCCAGAGCGGCATCCGAGGCAGTTCCGATACCGGCGTCCAGAATCACCGGCACCCCGGCCTCTTCGACGATGATCGCGATGTTGTACGGGTTGCGGATGCCTGCGCCCGAGCCGATCGGTGAACCGAGAGGCATCACAGCGGCGCAGCCGGCTGCCTCAAGCCGTTTCGCAAGGATCGGGTCGTCGTTCGTATACGGCAGCACCGTGAAACCGTCAGCGACCAGATCCTCGGCTGCCTTGAGCAGCTCGACCGAATCCGGTAACAGGTTGCGATCGTCGCCGATCACTTCGAGCTTCACCCAGTCGGTGCCGAAAGCCTCACGGGCGAGTTTCGCCGTCTTGACTGCATCCCGGGCCGTATAGCAGCCGGCCGTATTCGGCAAAACGAAAACTCCGAGCTTGTCCACCACTTCCATCACCGACCCCTGAGCCGCGGGGTCGAGCCGTCGCAGGGCGACTGTGATCATTTCCGTCCCGGAAGCTGCGAGCGCACTTTCCATGGCGCCGAGCGAGCGAAAACCGCCGCTGCCCGCGATCAGCCTCGAGCTGAAGGTGCGATCTCCGAGTCGCATGCCCTCGGCACCACCCTGGATCGCGGCCACCACCTCCACTGCCTGGTCTTTTTGGACCTCTGTCTGTTTCCAGAGGGACCGGGGTACGACTTCGCCTTCGAGCGCAACGGCGACCCCGCGCCGGGCCGGATCGGCTCCAGCCAGCTCGATGATGCGCTCAAGATTCGCGCCTTCTTCTATTGAGGCCGGCTGACCGTTGAGTTCGATCTGCATGGATTACCCCCTCACCGCTGATTCGAATCTCGACGGAGATGCGGCGGCGATCGCCCCGCGGGGCTCGGCGCCGCCGACGATGTCGCCGATCGCCCGGGCCGTGACCGGAGCCTGCAGAATTCCGTTTCGGTAGTGGCCGCTCGCCAGATACAGGCCGTCAACCACCGACGCTCCGACCACCGGCAGGTTGTCCGGTGTGCCCGGTCGCAGGCCGGCGACCGCACCGAGGAATTCCATTTCGGCCACGTCCGGCAGCAGGCGATAAGCCTCCCGCAGCAGCTCATGAACTCCGCCCGCGGTGACCGTAGAGTCGAATCCCTGTTCTTCGACCGTCGCCCCGACGATCAGCCGGCCGTCGCGCCTCGGCACCAGATAGACGCGCTCGGAAGCCAGAATGTGCTCGCATACCGGGACAGCAGGATCGCCCTTGAGCTCAACGATCTGCCCCTTGACCGGCCTGACCGGAGGTCGCGCCTCAGCCGGGATCCAGTCTGCTCGGCCGGCGTCGGCGCCAATCGCGGCAACGACAGAATTCGTTTCGATGCGCTCTCCGCCATCAAGTTCAATCGCCTCGACCCGCCCGCGCTTCTGCTTCAACGAGCAGATCCCGGAACCGCTCCTGACCTCGACCCCTTCGGCGAGAAGTGCCTCAAGCAATCCGCTGACCAGGACCCTGGGGTCGATCGCTCCGTCGTCTTCGACCAGGACAGCACCGCTCAGCCCCGGGGCAAGCCCGGGCTCGATCTCGCGGGCAGCCATCGGGCCCAGCCAGTCGGCCCTCAGACCGGACTCGGTCTGAAGCTGATGGGCACGCTTCAATGCGCCGGCCTCGTCCCGGTCCAGTGCGACATGGAGCCCGCCCATCCTCTGGTATCCGAGCACGCCGTTGCATGCCCTTTCGATTGACGCCACAAACTCCGGGTACATGCCCGCAGAAACCATGTTGATCTCCAGCAGGGTCGGCTCTCCGAAGTCAAGCTCGCCGACCGGAGCAAGCATGCCGGCTGCGACCCTTGTAGTTCCGGCCCCAGGCAGGTCTCTTTCGATTACGAGGACCGAGTAGCCGAGAGAATTCAGCTCCCAGGCGATCGAAAGACCGATCACGCCCGCACCGGCCACCACAACGTCGAAACCGGTGTCGCTGGAGTTTGGAGAATGTTGTGTATTCATGATTTCCAACCAGGCGGGATACTGACTGAATGAGCTTCTCAACAGCAGAAGGTATAGGGGCACTGCGACGCGAACGCCTGCGCTCGGCGCGCCTTTACTTCGTCTGCGATGCGCATCCCGGCGATCAGGACCCCGAACCCCTGCTCAAGGCCGCTCTCGACGGCGGTGTTGACATCGTCCAGCTTCGGGAGAAAAGCGGTGACCGTCGGGTGACCGACCGGGCCGCTCAGACCTTCAGACGGCTCTGCGATACCTATGGGGTTCCTTTCATGGTCAACGACGATCCGGAGCTGGCCGTTTCCTGCCGGGCCGACGGAGTCCACATCGGCCAGGACGACATGAGCGTCGAAGACGCCCGCAGCATCGTCGGAAACGATTGCCTGATCGGGCTTTCCACTCACTCCGAAGAACAGATACTCGCCGCCCACCAGGCAGAGCACAAGCCGGACCACATTAGTGTCGGGCCGGTGTGGGAGACGCCGACCAAGCCGGGACGGCCCGCGGTCGGCCTCGAGTTGGTGAACTACGCAGCGTCCCACGCCACGTTGCCCTTCTTCGCAATCGGAGGCATCGACCCGAACAATGTCGGTGAGGTACTGACCGCCGGTGCCCGCCGGATCTGCGTGGTACGGGCGATTCGGAATGCGGACGATCCGACGGCAGTTGCAGCCTCGCTCCGGCGGGCCTTCGCAGCCGTCGGCGCGGAGGTGGCGCCCGGTGGCTGAGCGTCCCAGGCGCAGCGCCCGGAAGCGCCGCAGCCCACCGTCCGGGAACAGCAACGGCGACCTACCTCAGGAGCAGGAAGACGGGGCCAACCGGATGAAGGCCGGCTACGCCAAAGCGGAGGTCAAGAACCAGGAAGTCCGTGAGTCGCTGGATCCGCTCCAGCCCGGCGAGCGGCCAAACGCTGTCACTGTCGGAGCCATTTTCGCCCTGATCACCGCGCTGCTTCTCTGGGGCTCGACTTTCGTTGCCCTGATCACCGACGCAGAGGTCGACGGCCGGCAGGTGAACGTCATCCAGTGGGCTGCCCTTGCCGCGGTATTCACCTTTATGGCCTTTGGCATGTGGAAAGCTCGCTACTGGGCCGTGCTCGGCTTCCAGATGCTGCTTGTGCTGCTGATACTTGCCTGCGTTCTGGGCCTTGTGGTTGCGGCCAGCCTGCTTCAGATCGTCAGTACTTTCATCCTGCTGGTCGGCCTCAGCGTCCTGTTTTTCTACATGGTCAAAGCGATGGCCAGGGTCCAGATGCCCGAGCGCCCCGGTGATCGCTGAGTCGCATTCTGTAGTCTCGGTTGACCATGGCTGACAACTCCTTCGACGTAATCGTTATTGGGGGTGGACCGGGCGGATATGTAGCCGCTATCCGCGCCGCCCAACTCGGCAAATCGACTGCTGTAGTCGAAAAAGACAAGTCCGGTGGCCGCTGCCTCAACTACGCGTGCATTCCGGCGAAGACGATGCTGCACACGGCTGAGGTTTTCGAGCACGCCACGGGCAGTGCCGACATCGGAGTCAAGGTCAGCGGAGCGGAACTTGACTGGCAAGCCCTGGGCAAGCGCCGGACCGGCGTATCGGCCGGCCTCGAAGGCGGTGTAAACGGACTCTTCAAGAAGAACAAGATCAAGTTGATCGCGGGCGAAGGCAGCCTCACCGAAAACGGTGATGTGAAGGTCGGCGACGAGACCTACCGGGCCGACAAGGTGATCCTGGCCACCGGTTCCGTCGCGCAGCCGATTCCGGGAGTCGAATTCTCCGACAGGGTCGTCGACACCTGGGGGGCCTGGTCACTTCCGGAGCAGCCCAAATCTATTGCCGTGGTCGGAGCCGGAGCTTCAGGAGCCGAAATCGCTTCCGCCTACGTGCGCTTCGGCACCGAAGTCAAGCTGATCGAGATGCTTGACCAGATCCTGCCGGCCGAAGACAAGGACGCTGTACGTGTGGTCGAACGGACCTTCAAGAAACAGGGCATCGAGATCTCGACCGGTACTCCGGTCGAGAACGTCGTAGTGGGAAAGAAGTCGGTCAAGTTCACCTACGGGGACAACTCGGCCGAAGTCGACTACCTGGCGATCGCCGGCGGACGCGTGCCGGACATCGAAGTCCTCGGGCTCGACGCCGCCAAGGTGGAACTGGACGAAGACGGCCGGATCAAGGTCGACCAGTACCAGCGGACCAGCAACGAAAAGGTCTATGCGATCGGCGACATCGTGCGCGGGGCGGCGCTCGCCCACAAGGCGATGGAAGAAGGTGTGGTCGCGGCCGAGCATGCCTCCGGAGCCGAGACCCGTCCCGTGAACATGGACCTGATTCCGGGCGCGACCTTCTGTCATCCACAGGTCGCCAGTGTCGGCCTGACCGAGGCTCAGGCCAAAGAGGCCGGGCACGACGTCAAGACCGGCAAGTTCAAGCTCGGAGGAGTCGGCGCGGGTTCGGTCTACGACGACCGTGACGGCATGGTCAAACTGGTGGTCGACAAGGAGTACGGCGAGATTATCGGCGCACACATCGTCGGAAACCGCGCCTGCGACATGATCGCCGAGCTGGTCGCCGTGATGGCGCTCGAAGGCGGGATCCAGGAACTTCAGCGCATCACGCACCCCCACCCGACGATCTCGGAAGCAGTGGTCGAAAGCGCACGGGCGGTCGACGGCTGGGCGACCCACGCCTGATACAGCGGTTGGTGTAGTCAGGATCCGAGCTGGATGCGACTCCCGCAGACAAAATGGCCGGGCTCGGCGGGCAGCTAAGGTTGTGCCATGGCCGAACTGCCAGACCGTGAAACCTGTGTCGAACTTCTAAGCCGGATGAGCCTGATCCGGCGGTTTGAGGAAGAAGCCGGGCGCCAGTACCAACGGGCCAAAGCCGGCGGTTTCCTGCACCTGGCGATCGGCGAAGAGGCGACGATCGTGGGGACGACGTCGGCGATGCGGGACGACGACTACCTGATCGGCACCTACCGAACCCATGGTCACGCGCTGGCACGCGGCACCGCGGCCGAATCGGTGATGGCGGAGCTGTTCGGTAAATCAGGCGGCACCAGCGGCGGCCGCGGCGGCTCGATGCACATCTTCGACGCCGAGAAGCGCTTCATGGGCGGATACGGAATCGTCGGTGGCAACCTGCCGCTGGCAGCCGGATTCGCGCTTGCCTCCCAGTACCGGGAGGAGGACACCGTGACAGTCTGCATGTTTGGTGATGGTGCCTCCAACACCGGCAATTTCGGGGAGACGATGAACCTGGCCGCGCTCTGGAGCCTGCCGGTCGTCTTTTTGGTCGAAAACAACCTTTACGGCATGGGCACCGGCATCGAACGCCACTCTGCGGTGACTGACCTCTCCCGCAAAGCCGAGGGCTACGGCATCAGCGGCGAGCGCATCGACGGCATGGACGTGCTGGAGGTACGCGACCGGGTCGCGGCCCACCTCGAGATTGTCCGCAATGAAGGCCGGCCAACTCTGGTCGAAGCATCCAACTACCGCTACCGCGGCCATTCGGCAGCCGATCCGGAGATCTACCGTGACAAGGAAGAGGTCGAGGAATGGCGGCAGAAGGATCCGATCGAGAACTTCTCCAAGCGGCTGATGGAAGATGGCGTGCTTGAAGAAAGCGACATCGACGCGATCCGTGAAACTGCTGACGAGATTGTGATCAAAGCGGTCGAATTCGCTGACAATTCGCCAGAACCGTCGCTCGAATCCCTCTACGACGAGCTATACGTGGTCGGCGAGACGATGGGCTGGTACGCGGTAGACGAGCGCTCACCGGAGCCGCATCGTGGCGAGTACGGTAAAGACGCGCCGGCCCTGGCCAAGGAGCTGGCCGAATCCGGCGCCGAATACTCCGGCGACGACGAGGACGAGGACCAGACCCGCCCCGGAGTA
Source organism: uncultured Solirubrobacterales bacterium (assembly GCA_937910825.1). Classification (GTDB taxonomy): domain Bacteria; phylum Actinomycetota; class Thermoleophilia; order Solirubrobacterales; family 70-9; genus 67-14. The sequence goes on from CALEMO010000320.1 coordinate 7,457, forward strand.
CGCCGATGAGCTCCGACTCCAAGACCGGTGAGATCAGGATGCGAGGGGCCCTGCGGGACGCGCTGGCGGAGGAGATGCGGCGCGACGAGAACGTCTTCATCATGGGCGAGGACGTCGGAGTGTTCCAGGGCGCCTTCAAGGTGACCGAAGGCCTGCTCGACGAGTTTGGCGAACGCCGGGTGCGGGATACGCCGATCTCCGAGAATACGTTCGTCGGCGCCGGAGTCGGCGCGGCGATGGCCGGACTGAGGCCGGTGGTCGAGTTGATGACCGTCAACTTCTCCCTGCTCGCGCTTGATCAGATCGTCAACCACGCCGCCGCGATCCCTTACATGTTCAACGGACACGTGCGGGTGCCAATGGTGATCCGCATGCCAGGTGGCGGCGGACATCAGCTAGGCCCGACCCATTCGCACAGCTTCGAGGCCCTTTACCTCCAGGTGCCCGGCCTGCTGGTCGCCTGTCCGACGACACCAGCCGACGCCAAAGCCCTGCTGAAGGCGGCGATTCGGGATGACAACCCGGTGATCTTCATCGAGCACGAGAGCCTCTACGGGATGAAAGGCGAAGTGCCCGAGGGCGACCATATCCTGCGCTTCGGCGAAGCGGCGATCCGCCGCGAAGGCGACGACGTGACGATCATCGGAATCCTCAAGATGGCGCACGTCGCCGCTGGCGCAGCCGACACTCTCTCCAGCGAGCATGGGATCGAAGCCGAAGTAATTGATCCAAGGACCCTGCGGCCGCTCGACCTCGACACGATCCTCGAATCGGTCAGAAAGACCAACCGGGCGGTGATCGTAGAAGAAGGCTGGCCACACGGAGGCGTCGGGGCGAACCTTTCGACCCTGATCACCGAGCAGGCCTTCGACTATCTCGATGCGCCGGTCCAGCGGGTCACTGGAGCTGACGTACCAATGCCATATTCGAAGCGCCTGGAACAAGCTGCGATGCCCCACGAAGAGAACGTGATCGAGGCCGTCCTGGCAGCGACGAAAGGAGCACGTTGATGGACATCGTGATGCCGAGGCTGACCGACTCTATGGAAGAGGGCACGATCCTCTCCTGGCTGAAGTCCGACGGCGATGAGGTCTCGGTTGGCGACGAGTTGGTCGAAATCGAAACCGACAAAGCGAGCATGGTCTATGAGTCCGATGCCGAAGGCACGCTGAAGATCCTGGTCGGTGAAGACGAAACTAGAGCGATCGGCGAAACGATCGCCACCGTGGGCGAAGGCAGCCCCTCCGAAAAGCAGGAAGAAAAAGAGCAGCCTGCCGAAGAGTCTCCGGAGGACAACCAGGTGCAGGCCGACGCCACAGAGATTGCCGGCGAAACGCCGGTGAACCCTGCCGACGGCGAGGAGGGCGAGCGCATCAAGGCGTCGCCGCTCGCCAAGCGCATCGCCGGAAAAGAGGGCATCGACCTCGGGTCGCTCGAGGGCTCGGGTCCGGGCGGACGCATCGTCAAGGCGGACCTTTCACAGGCCAAGGCCGCCAGCGAGTCCGCAAGCAAACCACCGAAGTCTGCTGAAGCAAAGAAGGGCGACGTCGAGACGATCGAGCTGAACCGTCTCCAGCAGACGATCTCCCGGCGTATGGCCGAATCCAAGGCGACTGCCCCGCATTTTTACTTGCGTACCGATGTCGATATGTCGAGAGCCTTTGAAGTCAGAGCGGCCTTCAAGGTGGCAGCCGGCGAAAGCGATGTGGTTCCATCTTTCAACGACATGGTGGTCAAGGCGACGGCTCTTGCCCTGCGCAACCACCCACGCGCCAACGGCGCCTACCGCGACGGCCAGATCGAGCTCTACTCCAGGATCAACGTCGGCCTCGCCGTTGCCGGTGAGAACTCGCTGGTCGTGCCGACCGTCGCCGATGCCGACCACAAGGA
>CALEMO010000321.1 GCA_937910825.1 uncultured Solirubrobacterales bacterium
CTTCGCCCAGTCGGCCAGTACGTACGCCTGACCCTCGATGGAGATGTCGTTGGCGAGCTCGACGCTGCGGCGGACCTTCCGGTTGCCGACGGGCCCGGGCTCAAAACGATCGAGGCCGGGGGCTCCGAATACCGGGTCCTGACCCGTGAGCTCGGCCCCGAGTACCTGGTGGAGATCGGGCAGGATCTCAGTGATGCGAATGCCCGGGTGGCCGATCTGCGAAATCAGCTCCTGGTGATCGGGCTGATCGGCGTATTGCTAGTGGCGGCGCTCAGCTGGTGGCTGGCCGGCCTCACCCTTCGTCCGCTCGGCCGCCTGAGGGAGGCGGCCGGCAGGGTCACCACTACCGATGACCTTTCGACTCGAATCGAGCCGGGCAACAGCCCGTCCGAGGTCGAGGAACTCACCGAAAGCATCAATGAAATGCTGGCCAGGCTCCAGGGCTCGGCGAGCGAAACCAGACTGGCCCTCGAAGCAACACGGCGTTTCGCCGGTGACGCCGGGCACGAATTGCGTACCCCGATGACCGCTCTTCAGGCAAACCTGGGGGCGGTCCGGCGAAACCCCGATCTCGACTCGGCCGAGCGCAATGCGGCTCTCGAACAGATGGACCGGGACGCAGCGCGCATGATGCGCATGCTGGAGACGCTCCAGACCCTCGCTCGCGGTGATTCCTCGGCGGTGGTACCGCGCGAAGAACTCGATTTCACCTCACTGCTCGCTTCGGCAGTTGAGTCGGCCCACCGCCGGCATCCGGCGGTGAGCTGGAAGCTCGACCTGCCCGACGAGCAAATTGAACTCGAAGGCTGGGCCGACGGACTACGCGCCCTGGTCGACAACCTGCTCGAAAACGCGGGCCGCCACGGCCGCCGCGAGGGTGTGGTCGCGGTTGCCGCCTCGGCGCAGAACGGCAGGATTAAGCTGACCGTCGAGGACGACGGTGACGGCATTGCCCCTGAGGACCGGCAGCGCATCTTCGAGCGCTTCGAGCGCGGCGACTTCGCCGGAGCAACGGGCTCCGGCCTGGGGCTGTCACTTGTCCGCCAGCAGGCAAAGCTCCACGGGGGCGAAGTCAGCGTCGGCGAAAGTGATTCCGGCGGCGCCCGCTTTACCGTGGAGCTGGGCTGACTCTTAGCTGACGCTTTGTTCGCGCTTCGGCAGTTTCCAGCCGGGGCGAACGAAGTGGCAGGTGTAGCCGTTGGGGTAGCGCTCCAGGTAGTCCTGGTGCTCAGGCTCGGCCTGCCAGAACGGACCTTCCGGCTCGACTTCAGTCACGACCGGACCCGGCCAGAGGTCCGAAGCGTCCACATCGGCGATCGTCTCTTCGGCAATGCGTTTCTGCTCGTCGTCGCTGTAATAGATCGCCGACCGGTAGCTGCCGCCGAGGTCGTTTCCCTGGCGGTCCTTGGTGCTCGGATCGTGGACCTGGAAGAAGAACTCAAGCAGGTCACGAAACGATTCCCGTTCCGGGTCGTAGACGATTTCGATCGCTTCGGCGTGGCTGCCGTGGTTGCCATAGGTGGCGTTTTCGACATCGCCGCCGGAATATCCGACCCGGGTCGAAATCACGCCCGGCCGCTTACGGATCAGGTCCTGCATGCCCCAGAAACAGCCGCCGGCAAGAATCGCTCGTTCAGTATTTTCGCTCATCGATGCACTCCGTTCCGAGTTGGAGATCCATTAAACAGGCAAAGCCTTAAGCGAGCCTTACGTCATGGGCGGGTCAGCTCGAATGCCATCTCCTCGAAGACTTCGCAGTAACGGTCGATCGCTTCATCGGTGTGGGTGACCGAGAGCGTCCACTCCTCTTCACGGCCCGGAGTCATGAAGATGCCGCGGTTCATGTTGAACAGCCAGGCGAGCTCGCTCAGCTCGGCATCCTGGTTGGCCTTGAACGACTCGTAGTCGTTGACATGAGTGGGCGAGAAGGTGACGCAGCCCTTGGACCCGATGCCGACTGTGTAACCCGGCAGGTTGTGCTTTTCGACGACTGCGTCGCAGCCGGCGAGGATACGCTCGTTGAGGTGGTCCAGATGCGTATACGCGTCCGGGGTCATGACCTGCTCGAGGCTGGCCCTTGCGGCCGCCATGCAAAGCGGGTTGCCGTTGTAGGTTCCGACCTGGTAGACCGAGCCGTCTGCGACACAGGCCATTACCTCTTCGCTGCCGCCGATCGCACCGACCGGGAAGCCGCCGCCGAGTGCCTTGGCAAGGGTGACCATGTCCGGAATCACTCCGAACTTCTCGACCGCGCCGCCGGGGGCGATCGCGATACCTGTCTTGACTTCGTCGAAGATCAGGACGATGCCGTGACGCGAGGTGATTTCGCGTACTTCCTGAAGGTAGCCGTCCTCGGGAAGGATCACGCCGAGGTTCATCATCGCCGCCTCCATGATCACGCAGGCAGGCAGGCGTCCTGCTTCTTTCATCTTGATTATGCGGCGTTCCATCGCGCCGGCGTCGTTGAACGGGACCGCAACAACCTGGTCGACCGTGGACTGGGGGATACCGGCGCCGTAGGGCAGCGAGGCGAGGTTTTCGTGGTCGCCGATCTGGTCGTACTCGACGCCGATAGAAACCATCACCGTGTCGTGATGGCCGTGGTAGGAGCCGAAGATCTTCATCACATCGTCACGGCCGGTATGGCCGCGGGCGATGCGGATTGCGTCCATAGTCGCTTCTGAGCCGGAGTTCGTATAGCGCCACTTCGGTATTCCCCAGCGTGCTGCGAGGTCGTCGCCGACCGCAATCGCGTCTTCGGTCGGGGCGGCGAAGTGGGTGCCCTGCTTGTAGCGCTCGGCCACGGCCTCACCGATCACCGGATTTGCATGACCCTGAACCATTGAGCCGAAACCGTTGTGGAAGTCCCACATCTCGTTGCCGTCAACATCCCAGACCTTCGGCCCGGAGCCGCTTTCCATATATATCGGCCACGGCTCACGCAGCTGGTAGGAGCTGGCGACTCCTCCGGAAAGGTGGTGGCTGGCCCGCTCAAAAGTCTCCTTCGACTTCCGGGTATTCGCGTTGAGGGTCTCCTCTTCACGCGCGGTGAGTTCTTTGATCCTGGTTCGGTCGAGTTGAGTGGCGGTGGAGTTGCTCATTCTGGTATTCCTCCGTTTTAGTTCTTCTGACGGGCCACCCGCTCTTGCTGAGGGCCTAAATCTATCCCCCAACTTACTGCCTCCGACGGGCTGACAGGGCCGAACCCGGGCAATCAGGGATCCCGGGCGATCGCGCTCCAAGCCGATTCAGCCCGATGCTCAATAGGATCGTTCGATGGCGAAGTGGGGGGCACTCATAGTTTTGGCGGCGGCCCAGTTTCTGATGGTTCTGGACCAGGCTGTGATGAACGTCGCGATCTCGACCCTCGTAGAAGACTTCGATACGACCGTCACCACGATCCAGGCGGTGATCGCTTTCTACGCGCTGGTCATGGCGGGCCTGATGCTGACCGGTGGCAAACTCGGCGACATCTTCGGGCGGCGACGGATTTTTGTGATCGGAATGATCATCTACGCCTGTGGCTCGGCGATGACGGCAGCGTCGGGCAGCATCGCCACCCTGACGCTCGGCTGGTCGGTACTTGAGGGCATCGGCGCAGCCATGGTGCTGCCCGCGATGGTCGCGCTGGTGGCTGGCAGCTACGAAGGCAAGCAGCGGGCGCTCGCTTACGGTGTGCTCGGTGGGGTGGCCGGCGCCGGCATTGCCGTCGGGCCGATCCTGGGCGGCTGGGCAACGACCGAACTCAGTTGGCGGATCGTCTTCGTCGGCGAGGTGGTTGTGGCACTCGGCATCCTGGCCAGCATGAGGATGGTGAAGGAGCCTGCCCTCAAGCCGGGAGCAGTGCTGGACTGGGTAGGCA
>CALEMO010000322.1 GCA_937910825.1 uncultured Solirubrobacterales bacterium
CCTTGATCACATGGAGCAGGGCGGATATCAGGCGCAAGTCGGTCGCCACGGGCGACTGGGTCGCGAGCAATGTAATCAGCCCCCGGTGAATCTCGAGATATCGCTCGTCGATCTGGTCATCATCTGCGGTGACCGACTGGGCCAGCTCCAGGTCCTGGTTCTCCAGGGCTTCGAGCGTCCGGACGAGGGCCCTTCCTACGAGGTCAAGCCCCCCGAGTGCGCGGGCTTCGAGATCCTCCAGCTCAGCATCGTAAGAAGATCGTGTGGAGTCGTTCACTACCGCCTCAGGCTTTCCGGGCCAGGTCAGCCTCGTTCGGAATTGAATCATTCAGGATGGGTTGCGACCGGACATCATCATCCGGTCCAGGTCAGAGCGTCGCATTGCCCGGAGGGCGACTTGTTACCAAATAGTTTCGATCTGGTTTCCAACTTGTGAACGTGCCAAGGAATGTGAACGCCCGGAGAGGTGGGCGCTCGAACTGCTAAGAAGGCACTCTAGACCGGCGCGGAGAGCACGTGAGTGCTCTGAGAGGCAGCTCGGTCGGAGCCTTCTTCTGCGGCCGAAGTTTCGACCGGTATCGACGTTTCGGCCGCGAACCTGTAGCCAACGCCGAAGTGGGTGTGAATGTAAGAGAAGTTCGGGGAGCGCTTTTCCAGCTTGTGCCGCAGCTTGCGGATGAATACGTCGACCGAGCGGTCTCCGTGGGCCATTGCGTAACCCCAAACTCTTTGGTAAATCGTTTCTCGCTCGAGTACGTTGCCTTCGCTCTCGGCCAGCAGCTGAAGCAGCTCGAACTCACGGCGGGTCAGGTCGAGGCTCTGTCCGGCGACGAAAGCCTGATACTGGTCGGAACGGATCTCGATCTCGCCGACTATCACCGGACCGGAATCGGCTGAAGAGCGCAGGCGACGGCGTCGTCTGGCAACCGACTCGATTCGGGCAAGAACCTCTTCCGGATGACAGGGCTTGTTGATCCAGTCATCGGCCCCGATGCGCAGTCCGCGGACCCTCTGGGAGACGGTAGCCCCGCTGGCACAAACCAGAACGCCGAGATCCGGCAGCAGGCCGGTTATCCGCTCCAGGTAGGTCCAGCCTTCATCGCCCATGACTCCGAGATCGACCACCACAGCATTCACCTTCATCGCGACCAGTTCCTCGGGAGGAACCGCTGACGCCATGACCCGGTGTCTCCATCCGGCGGAGTCCATGCGATTGGTGAGAACCTTGATGAAGCCGGATTCGTTGTCGATTACGGCGACCCGCAATGATTCGCGTGCTTGGCTCATTTCATGGTCAAGTGTAGGGGTAAAACTGCCCGATGCGTTACCGATACGGGTAAATTTCACATTTCATTCACAGGCAAATTGCGGCAATACGGACACGAGAATGCCGTTTGCTCACCCGGCTGTACTTCCAGCCCCTAGCTGAAGCGGTCGAAGTCGTGCCGACGCTGGTCTTTTTTCGCATCCAGCCGTCCCTGAATCAGCGAAAGGACCGTCACCAGGATCGCGAAGAAAGCGATCAGGCCGAAGCAAAAGAAAGTGATGAACTTGTCGTTCACCCGTCCCGCCAGACCGACTCCGTCCGCGGCCAGAGCGGCCGGCGTGACGACAAGCGTCAACACGGAAACCCAGAGGGCGGCGAGACAGGCAGTAAATCGACGGCTGAGGTTCACGGATTGAAATCTATAGCAAGCTGCGGATTCGGCACCTGATGACCCGGGCCTAGAGATCCCAGAATTGTCTCTGGACCCCGAGGATCTCTTCCAGCCGCTCCTTCCAGGCGGCCGACCCCGCTCCAGAGAGGGAAAAGGGTTCCTCGAGGTCGACCTCATAGCCGCCCAGACCTGCCAGCACGGAATGGTCGAGCTGGGGCAGCGTTTCCAGGTTGTAGCCACCTTCGTGCAGGGCCACCAGGCCAATGCCGAGGCGATCGGCCATCACGGCGGATCTCTCCGCCAGCAACATGTACCCCTCGGCCGTGATCATCTGGCTCGCGAGCTGGTCGGCGGCATGCCCGTCCTGCCCGGCAGAGACGATCAGCAATTCCGGTCTGTATGCCTCGATCAGCGGCTCAACGATGCGATCCATCGCCTCGAGGTGCTCGCGGTCTCCGGAACCCGGCGGCATCGGCAGGTTCACCGTAAATCCCCGACCGTCGCCTGCCCCTACCTCGTCCAGCCAGCCGGAACCCGGGTATAGCGGCCATTGGTGCAGTGAAATGAAAAGCGTTGCCGGATCGCTCCAGAAGATGTCCTGGGTTCCGTTGCCGTGGTGAACGTCCCAGTCGAGGATCGCCACACGTTCCAGGCCATAGCGGTCCCTTGCATATCTGGCGGCGACCGCGGCATTGTTGAAGAGGCAAAACCCCATCGCCCGGTCGGTGGTGGCGTGGTGTCCCGGCGGACGGATCAATGCGAACAGGCTTGCGGGCCCGTCGGCTTCGCCGGTGGCGACCGCATCGACGGCAGTCATCCCCGCGCCCGCGGCCTTCAGAGCGACTTCGAGGCTCGACGGTCCGACCGGCGTATCGCCGTCGATCCAGGTCGGCGCATTGCGGACGGAATCACGCACCAGTTCCACCTGAGGCTCGGAATGAACCCGCAGCAGATCGGTGAACTCTGCCGCTTTCGGCTCGAGGACATGGAGTTGCGGCCATTCGGGGCTGCCACGAAGGCGCTCGATTACCGGTGGCAGACGTCGAGAATTCTCCGGGTGGGCACCGGTCTCGTGAAGGGCCTGCTCAGCGAGCAGGACCACCCCGGTATTGCGCTTCATGGATTGACCCTCTCCGGACTCTCTCTACACAGGAGGGCAACGCTATCGCAAGCGCGGCGCCGGGTTTGAGGAGATCAGCCAGGCAGGCGGAAGCCGGTAAGCAGGCGCTTTTCGCTCTCCCCCTTGACTTCCGCCAGCACTTCGATGTGTTCGGCGAGCGGCGTATCCCGGATCTTGGTCGCCAGGAGATCATCGACCTGAAATATTCCAGCCGAATTGTTGAGCTCGATTTCGATGCGCACGGCCCTTTCCTCGCCGGCCGAGATGTGAACCTGGTCGATCGCCGCAGCGGAAATCGAATGGATGCCTTCCTGCCCCGCTTCCAACGGGATCCGGGTCCTGCCTTCAGCCATGTCGAGCGCATCCGCCACCCTGACGATTCCAGCTTCGACTGTGTAGGGCTGACCACGACGCCGGTGGCCGATGATCGCGTGCAATATCTCGGCGATCACGATCGAACGCTCCGGCTCCTCATAAATGTCTGCGAGCAGGCGCGGCAGTGCCTCGCGGGCGAGGAAAAGGCTGTAGGCCTCGTGATCGGCCCGATGGATCGACATGCCGACATCGTGGAGCAAGGCCCCGCCGGCGACCACGACTTCAGCGTCCCGGCTGCCCATCCCGTGGTCGGTGACCATCGCCGGCTCCACTCCGCCCTTGCTCAGCAGCCTCGAAATCCGCAGGGCGATGTTGAGCACTATCTGCATGTGCACCCAGGAATGGTCGGACATGCCGAGACGCTCCGCGTGGACCTGGGCCATGTACCACCAGGTCCTGACCTGCTCGTCCTCGTTCACTGCGGCGAGGAAACTTTCGAGCCGGCGGTTGCCACGGGTCGGAGCCCGGACCTCGGTGGAGAGGATTCCCTCCCGAGTCTGCTTCACCGGATCCTTCGGGTTCTGCGCAGCCCCCTCGCTCATGCAGGCCCACCATCCGGCACGAGCCGGCGTTCAGCCATCCAGTGGCGGCCAGCGCCGATTTCACATGCTGTGGGCTCGAGAGCGAGTCCGAATACCTGCGCCAGGACCAGATGTACGACCAGGGTCCCAGGTAAAAGGCGCGCATTCGCTTCGTCCAGGCCAAACCAGGCCGACAGATCGTCCGCCGTCTGGCCGAGGATCGAATCAAGGCCGCGCCTCGCGTCCTCAGCGGTGATCGCCCCACCGCAAAGTCGTTCAACCACAGCGGCGAATGGTGAAGCCACAAGCAGGCGCGGCATCGGCGGAGGGGCCAACTGAGCGATCCCGCGGCAGACACCGCTGATCGCGGCTTCTACCTGAGGTGGACGCGGCGGGTCGGAAAAGCCTGCACGCTCCGAGATCCGGGCCGGACCGACGGGTCTCGTTCCGACCCAGTCGGCAGCGACTCCGGCGGGCCCGACGGCCAAGCCGACAATGGACTCCACGACCAGCGCCACACCGACCGGCTCGCCGTCGCCGGGTGTGCTCGCCGCAAGGAAAGCCGCGGCTGTGTTCTCGCGCTGTGCCGGAATGCGGACTGGCCCCAGGCCAAGCCCGAGTGAAATCTTTTCGATCAGCCGGAGGAGTCTGGTACCTCGAAGTTCGGAAACCGCGGTCACCTCGGTGCGCTGCGCGCCGAGGTCACGGGCCGCTTCAACTTCAACCATGACCAGGGCGCTCAGGCGCTCAAGGTTCTCCAGGCTCGCGGTAACCGCGTGCCTGCGATCAAGTATTCGCGTGACGCGGTCCCCCTCGACTTCCAGGACGCAGAGTCGAAGTGAATCAGCCGATATTTCTACTGCCCCCAGAATCAAGTTGGGGCCATCCTTGCACCTTTGGGGCCGCTACAGGTGAAATTCTGTGCTTATGAACCACATACCGGCCATTGGCCCGGCCCTGACTGCTCGTAGAGCAGCGCCGCCCTGAAGTCCTGTTCTGCCTCGGAAGCGCTGGATGGAAGGCCGCTTCCGCCAACCGCCTGCCAGGTAGCGACGCTGAACTGGTACTTGCCGTGGTAGAGGCCGCTCGAGGAGACGATTCGCGG
>CALEMO010000323.1 GCA_937910825.1 uncultured Solirubrobacterales bacterium
GACCCAGCGCACCTTGCGCAGCCGGTCCTCGCCCCGGTATCGCTTTTCGGGACGCTTCACCTGAGGACCTCGACCTCTTCGTCGATGAAGACCGGCTCGGTCTCGCGGTCGTCCGTGATCAGCGAGCCATACAGCGGCGAGCGTGAGAGCAGGTCGCTGTGGCTTCCGCGATCGACGATCCGACCCGCTTCCATGAGGACTATTTCGTCGGCCAGCGAGATCGTGGAAAGGCGGTGACCGATCACGAATGTTGTGCGCCCTTCCATGACTTCCGCGAGGCCGCTGCGGATCTCCCGCTCGGTGGTCGCATCCAGGGAGGAGGTGGCGTCGTCGAGGATCAGGATCCGCGGATCGGCAAGCAGCGCCCGAGCGATCGCAACCCGCTGCCGCTGGCCTCCTGAAAGGGTGAGGCCTCTTTCGCCGACCACGGTTTCGTAACCGTTCGCAAGCTCTTTGATGAACTGGTCGGCCTGGGCCCGGCGGGCCGCCGTGCGCACTTCTTCTTCGCTTGCGTCGGCTCTGGCATAGGCGATGTTATTGGCGACCGTATCGCCGAACAGGAAGCTGTCTTCCGAGACATACGCGGTCTGGCTTCGTAGCGTCGTTACGTCGATCGAGCGCAGGTCGGCTCCGTCGATCGAAACCGAACCCTCGCTCGGGTCATAGAGCCGCGCGATCAGGGAGACAAGGCTGGTTTTGCCGGAACCTGAGGGCCCGACGATGCCCAGCCTCGTTCCGGCGTCCACTTCGAGGTCGATTGTGCTCAGGGCTTCTGGCGTGTCCGCCGAATAGCGCAGGCTGACTGACTTGAGGCTGACGCTGCCGGCGCCATCGGGAAGCGGTGAAGCATTCTCAGGCGAGACGATCTCCGGGTCCCGGTCGAGGATCTCGAACAGCCGGTTGCCCGCTGCGACGGCCCGCTGCGCCATTCCGAGTGCCATGCCAACCATTCTCAGCGGGGAAGCAAGCAGGATCATGTAGGTGTAGAACGCGGTGAATTCGCCGATGTTCATATTGCCGTTGATCACCGAGATGCCGCCGAGCAGCAGGACCAGTGCCGTGCCGATCTGGGGAAGGGCGCCGATCAGTGGCGAGAAGAAGGCCTGGATCCGGGTTGACTTGATGCTCTGATCGAAAAGGCGCGAAACCGCCGCCTGAAAACGGACAAACTGGTAGTCCTCCTGTGCGAAAGCCTTGACCACACGTATCCCGGTCACGTTTTCTTCAGCTTCGGCCGTCAACTCGGCGATGCGCTGCTGGACTTCCTGCATCGCCGGTCGCGACTGCTTTGAGTACCGGATGGCGGTCAGGACCACCAGCGGCGCAGGCAGCAGGGCGATCAGTGCGAGCCACGGATTGAGGAAAAACATCACCGTGCCGGCCAGTACTACTGTCAGCAGACTCTGGGAAAAGAAGATCAGGCCATAGCCCAGAAAGAAACGGATCGCGCCCAGGTCCACAGTGGCCCGCGACATCAGTTGACCCGTCTGCTGGGTGTCGAAGAAACCGAGCTCAAGCCGCTGCAGGTGGCCGTAGATCTTTTCCCGCAGGTCGAATTCGACGGCAAGAGAGACTTTGCCGGCGACGATCCGCCGGACGATAGTCAGGCCGAGGCGCAGGACCGCAGCCCCGAGAATCATCAGGACGTACGGCAGCATTTCCTCTTCGCTGCCCTGCTCGATTGCGTTCACGGCTTCGCCAATCAGCCAGGGGATCAGGACCGTCATGCCCATCGCCGCCCAGGCGAAAGCCAGTGATCCCCAGAGTTCGCGCCGGTGGGGGCGGAGGAATCCAAGCAGTCGGCGGAAAGTGGTCACCGAGTAACTATACAAAGTAAAGTATTGGGACGGCCATCTACTCTCCGGGGATGGACCCGGAAATCGTGAAGATCCTCATCTGCCCGCATTGTGGGGATCCCGTGCGTGAACTCGGGGGGTCACTGGTCTGCAGCAACAACCACACGGCGAACATCGCCCGTCAGGGCTATGCCAGCCTGCTTGGGCGCGATTCGGGCACGCATACGGCTGATTCGGCCGAGATGATTGCGGCGCGCGAGCGGTTTCTGTCAGGAGCGGGTTTCGACCCCCTGATTGACGCGGTCGCGTCGGCAGTCGCTGCGCCGGGCATCGAAGAAGTCGACGGTGTGATTGTTGATCTGGGCGCCGGCAGCGGCCGCTACCTCGCCGTGTCGCTCGATTCAGCCCCGGAACGCTACGGCCTCGGCGTCGACAACTCGAAGTTCGCCGCGCGACGGAGCGCCAAGTGTCACCAGCGGGCGGAGGCGATCGTTGCCGACATCTGGGACGGCATCCCCGTTCGCAGCGGTGCGGCAGCGGTGCTCATAAACGTCTTCGCACCACGAAACGCTGAAGAAATGGAGCGACTTCTGGCCGGGGGAGGGCGCCTGGTCGTGGTTACCCCGAACCAGAAGCACCTTTGCGAGCTGATTGAAGCGTTCGGCATGATCGGTGTTGATCCGGCAAAATCCGAACGCCTGGACAGCTCACTGGGGAATCTTTCACAGACTCTTGTCGGCAGGGACTTGAGCTGGGAGATGGAACTGGGGCCCGAGGGCATTCGGGATCTGGTCGAAATGGGACCGAGCGCCGGTCGTCTTGATCCGGCCGACCTGCAGCAGAGGATCGAGCAACTGGACGAAAAGACCGCGGTCACGGCCTCGGTCCGGATCCACGTTTCAGAAAGCTGAAACCCAAAGAGCCGGCTGGCTCAGGCAAGCTGCATATTCGTTGCTGTTGAGAGAGGTCCGGCCCCAGTTGGGTGAGCGTTCCTCGTTCGACATGCTGGCAGACTATTGGCAGGCGTCGTCTATTGTTCACTCGACAATATGACCGAGAGAAAAGACGCCACTGAGATTACGAAGAGCGCCAATCGGGAGATGCTCGAGAAGCTTCCCTTTGAGGACCGCCGTGACTTTGATGAGGCGGCCAGGGGGTTTATCGCACCGGTGCCCGACGGGCCGGTCCTGAAGCCCGAGGGCGACTGGGTCTTCGACCCGCATCGGCTTTCTTTCATCACCGAAGACACGGACTGTCCGGACACCGTTAATCCCAGCCTCTGGCGCCAGGGTCAACTGTTCTCTCGCGGCGGCCTCTTCGAGGTGGCTGAGCGGATTTATCAGGTGCGCAATCTCGACGTTTCAAACCTGACAATCGTAGAAGGCGATACTGGTTTGATCGTGATCGACCCGCTGATCTCCGAGGAAACGGCGAAGGCAGCGATGGACCTCTACTTCGAGCACCGGCCGAAACGTGAAGTCGTCGCAGTCATCCATTCCCACAGCCACGTAGATCACTACGGCGGGGTTCGCGGCGTCGTCAACGAAGGCGACGTCAAAGCCGGCCGGGTGAAGATTATTGCGCCGGAGGGCTTCCTCGAAGCCGCCGTCGCTGAAAACGTGATGGCCGGCAATGCGATGACACGCAGAGCGATGTTCCAATTTGGCGGCCTGCTCGCCCCGGACGAAAAAGGATCGGTCGGAGTCGGACTCGGAGTTGGTGTCTCGCTGGGGACGATCACGCTTCTGCCGCCTACGGATCTGATCACCGAGATGGGGCTCGATTGGTTAGGCCAGCGAGACAAGGCCAAGCCATTCATGTTGATGGTGCAACACAAAGCACCACACCGTCCGTTCTCTCCGCCTGCGCGTTATTACAAGTGGCTAGCGGACGTCGATGTTCCCGAGCCGGATACCTTGTTCGACGACTACGCAGGTCGTGCCTCACCCGCGCACAATCA
>CALEMO010000324.1 GCA_937910825.1 uncultured Solirubrobacterales bacterium
CCAGGGTGATCACTGCCAGGCGCGGACGGATCCGCTGACGCTCTCCCGGTTTGCCGCTGCGGTCACCGCAAGGGATGAAACGCAGGCCGAGCAGCAAGAGCCACGGCCAGATCAGGTAGAACTGCTCTTCAATCGCCAGTGACCAGAGATGGCCGAGCGGCGATATTGGGCCGAAGCGGTCGAAGTAGGACGCCTCCTGGATGATTACCCACCAGTTGCTGGTGAACAGGGCCGACGAGATCGAGAGACCCCGCAGGTCGTCCAGCTGCTCAGGCGAACCGATCGTGGCCCAGGCCATGACCACGACCAGCATCACGAACAGGGCTGGCAGCAGACGGCGGGCTCGTGCCAGCCAGAACTGGCTGAGCTTCAGGCGGCGGCCGGTCCAGGCCTCGAGCAGGATGTCGGTGATCAGGTAGCCGCTGAGTGTGAAGAAAATACCGACCCCGAGCAGCCCGCCCCCGGCCCCGGGGATATCGAGGTGATATGCGATCACGGCAAGCACCGCGACAGCTCGAAGGCCGTCGAGGCCGGGCATGTAGCGCTGGCCGGATCGCCCTACCGGTTCAGGCATGGCTCAGCTCGACACGACTTCGTGGCCGGTCGCGGCCAGGATCTTTTCAGCAACGGCCTCCGGCGTGAAGCCGACCTCCTGATAAAGCAGGTCCGGCTTGCCGTGGGTCACGTATCGATCGGGCAACCCGAGTCTGAGCACCCGTGCCCGCTCGCCGGGGTTGCTGAAGTTGTCTTCGAGGTGCTCGAGCACGGCCGAGCCGAAGCCTCCCTGCAGCACCCCTTCTTCAATAGTGACGATCAGGTCATGTCCGAGCGCAAGCCGCTCGATCAGCTCGGCGTCCAGCGGCTTGACGAAGCGGGCGTCGGCTACGGTCGCCCTGACTCCATGTTCGGCCAGCAGGTCGGCCGCCTCAAGCGCGAGTCCGACGCCGCTTCCGTAACCAAGCAGGGCCACCCGCTCCCCGTTCCTGAGGGTCTCGCCGGTTCCGATCGGCAGCAGTTCTGGCACTTCGGGCAGTGCGACGCCTTCGGCGGCTCCCCTCGGATAACGCAGCGCCGTGGGTCCGTCGCGCACGATCGCCGTATGAAGCATGTGGACCAGCATCGCTTCGTCGCGTGGTGCCATGACCGTGATGTTCGGAAGCGGCCGCAGGTAGGCGATGTCGAAGACGCCGTGATGGGTCGGCCCGTCGTCGCCGACCAGTCCGGCGCGGTCCAAGCAGAAAGTCACGTCGAGGTTCTGCAGGCATACGTCATGGACTATCTGGTCATAGGCGCGCTGAAGGAAGGTCGAGTAGATCGCGCAGACGGGCTTGCCACCCTGGAGGGCTATGCCACTGGCCATCAGCACGGCATTCTGCTCGGCGATGCCGACGTCGTAGTACTGCTCGGGACGCTCGTCGGCAAGGTGCTGCAGGCCCGCACCTCCGGCCATTGCCGCAGTGATCCCGATAACCCGCGAGTCAGCTTGCGCCTCGCTCACGATCGCCTCGGAAAATACCTTCGTATATTGAGGTGGCGCTGCTTTTGGTTCCGGCTTTTCCAGAATTTCAGGCGCGATCGCCGCCGGAGCGTCGGATTCCTGAACCGGGACCAGCTTCAGCTTCGGCTTCGGCTTCGGCTTCGGGGCAAGCTCTCCGTTGACTATCGAACCCGGCTTTGCCGCATGCCATTTCTCCATGCCCGGCAGACCGCCGTCTTCAGCCGGAGCAAAGCCACGGCCCTTGACCGTATGCACATGCACGACCACCGGGCGGTCCGCGGCAAACGCTTCGTTCAACGCCTGCCTGAGCGCCGCTACATCATGGCCGTCGATCACCCCCATGTAGGCCAGGTCGAGTTCCTCAAAAAGCAGTCCGGGCGCCCAGTAGGCCTTGATCGCCGATTTCAGTTCGGGTCCGAGCCGCTCGATGCGTTTGCCCAGGCCGAGTGGCAGCCTGGTCAGCTTCTCTTCAACGCCCTCCCGGGCATGGAAAAGGCCGGGCTTCAGCCTGGTGCGCTGGAAATAGCTCGACAGGGCGCCAACGTTGGGAGAGATCGACATGCCGTTGTCGTTGAGCAGGATGACCATCGGGGTTCCGAGGCCGCCGGCGGCATGCATGGCCTCGTAGGCCACCCCTCCGGTCAGGGCTCCATCGCCGATGACGGCAACGACTTTGCCGTCGGGACCGATGCCCTTGCGCATCGCCTCTTTGAGGCCGACCCCGTAGGAAATCGATGTGGAAGCATGGCCCGCTCCCATGATGTCGTGCTCTGATTCAGGGATCGAGCAGAAAGGCGCGAGCCCGTCGTACTTTCTGATCGTCGGCAATTCGTCACGGCGGCCGGTGAGGATCTTGTGGGGATAAGCCTGGTGCCCAACATCCCAGAGGATTTTGTCCCGGGGCGAATCAAGCAGGCTGTGAAGGGCGACGGCGATCTCGCAGGTTCCGAGGTTCGCCCCGAAATGACCGCCGATTTCACCGATCACGTCGATGATGTAGGTCCGCACCTCTCCGGCCACGCCCTGGAGCTCTTCGTCGCTCAGGCCATGCAGGTCTGCCGGTGAATCGATGCCCGGCAGCAAGGGTCGCGGATTGTCGTCGGAGGGGTTGCTCAATTTTCTCTCTGGTAAATGTAGTCGGCGACGCGCTTCAGGTAGTCGGTTTCGCCTTCGACTTCGGCCAGGGCCGACAAAGCCTCACGGTGAGACGCCGAAGCGAGCTCGCGCGCTTCTTCGAGACCGTAAAGGCTGACATATGTCACTTTTCCGTGCCTCTCGTCACTTCCCTGCGGCTTGCCGAGGGCTTCGTCACTGCCGGTCACGTCGAGGATGTCGTCGACTATCTGGAAAAGGATTCCCAGTTCTGACGCGAAACGGCGATAGGGCTCGCGCTCGGGATCGGCCAGCCCGCCCAGGGCCAGCGCCGCTTCGACGCTCACCCTGATCAGGCGGCCGGTCTTCAGTGAGTGGAGCCGGCGCAAGCCGGCGGCATCGAGGCCGGTGGCAGTTACGTCGACGTACTGCCCGCCGACCATGCCTTCGACTCCAGTGGCCGAAGCAACCAGCCGCACGGCTTCGAGCACCCGTTCCGGTTCGGCCTCCAGCGAAGACATGAGCCTCACGGCTTCGGCGAAAAGCCCGTCGCCGGCGAGGATCGCCACCGCTTCGCCGTAATTGATGTGGGATGTCGGCTGCCCGCGCCGCAGGTCGTCGTCATCCATGGCCGGCAGGTCATCGTGGACCAGTGAGTAGGTGTGGACCATCTCAATTGCCGCAGCCGCCCCGAGGAACGGTCCGATCTCCTGCCCGAGAGAGCGGGCGGTCGCCAGGCAAAGCACGGGCCGGATCCGTTTGCCACCGGCAAGCAGGGAATAACGCATCGCTTCGTCGAGACCAGTGGTCGGGTCAGACGAAGCGGCAAAGTGAATGGTTTCGAGATGGCGGTCCACCGCCTGCCGCAGGTCTTCGGGGTAGCTCAACTCCCGCTTTCGAGGCGGTCTACCGCCCCCGATGCCTTCCGGGCGGCCTCCGCGGTCAACTCGGCGGCCTCGGCTGCGAGCTTGCCGGCATCGCCGTCCGAAACCTCAGGGTCTTCGAGCTGGGCGGTTATCTGGCGCAGCCGGTCACGAATCTCTTCCAGCCTGCTCATGCGACGTCCGCCTTGCCGGCCTTGGCGACGGCCCCAAGGATCCCGTTGACAAAGCCGGGCGCCTCCGCCCCGCTGTACTTCTTGGCCAACTCGACCGCTTCATCGATCGCTACCTCGAAAGGGATGTCATCGCGATAATTCATTTCATAAAGGGCCACCCGCATGATGTTCTTCTCCAGCGGGGCGATCCGGCTGATCTGCCAGCCCTCCGCATACTCGGAGATCAGGCTGTCGATCTCGGTCCGGTTCTGATCCACCCCTTCGACCAGTTCCCTGGTGAACGGCCTCGCGTCCACCAGAAGGGTTGAAAGCGAGCGGTCGGTCACGTCCTGCTGGTAACAGGCGAATACCGCATCACGACGCTGTTCGGATCGACGCATCGGACAAGGATATTGATGCCCCTGTCCGGCGGGGCGGCGCCGTACGCTACGCGGCCATCGGCTCACCCCGGCCGGAGCGCTCTGGCTACACTGGGCCACGTGATCAGCACCAACCAATTCAAGAACGGCACCCACATAGAAGTCGACGGCAAGATCATGCGGATCATCGAGTTCCAGCATGTGAAACCGGGCAAAGGCGGAGCTTTCGTCAGGACCAAGCTCAGGAGAATCGAAGACGGTTCGGTGCTCGACAAGACTTTCCGCGCCGGCGAGAAGTTCCGTCCGGTGCACACCGAGTCGCGCAAGATGCAGTACCTCTACGAATCCGGCGACATCGTCGTTTTCATGGACAACCGGACCTACGACCAGGTCGAGATTTCTTCAGACCTGGCAGCTGACGCACTTCGCTGGGTCCAGCCGAACGACGAAGTCGAGGTCCTTTTCGTCGACGAAACTCCCTCAGAGGTGGGGGTGGCCAGCGCGATCGACGCCAAGGTCGTAAAGACCGAGCCGGGACTCAAGGGAGATACCGCTTCGGGAGGCGGCAGCAAGCCGGCCACTCTGGAATCCGGGGTCGAGGTACAGGTTCCGCTCTTCATCAACGAAGGCGAATTGATCCGGGTGGACACCCGGACCAGCGAGTACGTCTCGCGGGCTTGAACTCCAATGAAGATGCTCCAGCGTGAAATCACCCTGGAGCCGAAGCCACGGGGCTTCCACCTCATAACCGGCGAGGTCACCTCAGCGCTGGATGAGCTTTCAGACTTTTCGCTCGGCCTGCTGCACCTGCTGATCCGCCACACCTCTGCTTCGTTGACCCTCAACGAAAACGCTTCCCCCGATGTGAGGCGCGATTTCCGTACCTGGAGCGACCACGCGGTACCGGAAGAGTTCGGCTGGACACATACGCTCGAAGGCCCTGACGACATGCCCGCGCATGTCAAGGGATCGATCACCGGCTTCGACCTGACCCTGCCAGTCAAGGACGGTCGCCTGAGTCTCGGTACCTGGCAAGGCGTCTACCTGTGCGAGCACCGCGACCATGGTGGACCGCGTTCGCTCACAGCCACCCTCTGGGGCGAAGCGCGCGACTGAGACATAATCCGCGAATGACAACTCCACCGCTGCTCGAAACCCTGCTCAATACACCCGGCCCCTCCGGGTACGAAGCCCCCGCCGCAAAGGTATGGCGGGAAGCCGCCTCGTTCGCCACCCTGACAACCGACGGCCTCGGGTCCAGCGTCGCGACGATCGGCGGCGACTCCGACGCTCCGCTGGTGGCTGTGGTCGGCCACATCGACGAGATCGGCCTGGTCATCACCCACGTCGATGAAAAGGGGTTCCTGTACTTCGCCCCGATCGGCGGCTGGGATCCCCAGATTCTCGTCGGACAGAGGGTCCTGATCACCGGAAACGGCGGACAAGTACCCGGCGTGGCCGGCAGGAAGCCGATTCACCTGCTTGAGCCTGAACAGCGCAAGAAGGTTGTTCAGCTCAAGGAAATGCACATTGACATCGGCGCGGGGGATCGCGAGCAGGCCCTGGAACTCGTTTCGGTCGGTGACCCCGCGGTGATCGACTGCGCACCGGTGGAAGTAGCCGGAGGGCGGCTGATCTCACGCTCGATGGACAACCGCCTCGGCTCTTATATCGCGCTTGAAGCCTTGCGCCGGGTCAATGACAACAAGACGGCGAAGGTGCGTTTCTCCGCCGTGGCCGCGGTGCAGGAGGAAATCGGTCTCTTCGGTTCCCGGACGGCCGCTTTCACAGTGAAACCGGACCTCGCGGTGGCCGTCGATGTGACCCACGCCACCGACGCACCCGGCGTCGAAGAAAAGGAAGTCGGCAGCCACCCGTTCGGATCCGGACCGGTGATCGGTCGTGGTTCCACACTTTCCCCCAGGCTCTATGAGTTGCTTCGGGATGCTGCTCAGGCGGCCGACATCCCCTTTTCGGTCGGCGCCAGCGGAAACGCCACCCACACCGATGCCGACTCGATCCAGATTTCCAGGACGGGCATCCCGACCGGGCTCGTCTCGATACCACTGCGCTACATGCATTCCCCGGTAGAGATGGTTGACCTGGCCGACGTCGAAGCTACGGTCGATTTGATCGTCGCTTTCGTCGAAAGCATCGAACCGGGCGTCGACCTCAGCCGCTAGTCGGCCAGCACACACCGAATTGGCCCCATCACGCCCGGCGACGGCTTGGCACCAGAAGCCGCATGGCTGGGACCATGGACATTCCGGTTTCCGAAAACGGCAGCGTACGCCCTGCGGGAGGAGCAACTTTCGGTTACCTTTAGGTCTAACGACTGTGAGTCGCATCACACAGGTGCGGCACATTCAATCGGTCCGCAGGGCGACCGAAACAAACAGAGGGAGTAGCAACGGAGAATGATTCACCACTCGGGAAACTTGAATGTGCGTCGCATTGCAGCGATCGCATTCGCATTGGTCATGGCTTTCGCCTTCACCGCCGCGGTCTTCGGCGGCATCGGCAACATCACCGGCGCGATG
>CALEMO010000325.1 GCA_937910825.1 uncultured Solirubrobacterales bacterium
TGCTCGCTGCAGCGATCGGGGACCTGCTCGAGCTGCCGCCACGCCCCGACCTCTCACACATGAAAGCGACGATTTCTTTTCAGATGAGGCTTTCGGTGCTGAGGTCGGCCCTGTCGCGAATGCCCATTTTCGATTTCGATGAAGAGTTCGGCACGGAAGATCGCCTTACCCAGGCGGTCACGATCTACGCGATGCTGGATCTATACAAGCGCGGCGAAGTGTTCTGGGAGCAGTTCGAGGACTGCGGCCCGATAACCGTCCGGCGGACGCTCGAGGCATCCGGTCAGGTGGCGCAGGCAGGTTGAACATGGATGTCGAAAACACCGCTGAGCTGGCACGCACGATCGAAGCGCTGCTTTTCCTGTCGAGCATGCCGGTCACCGAAATTGAACTTGCAGAGGCTTGTCAGGTTGAGCTGGCGCTTGTCCAGCAGGCGGTCGGGCTCCTGGAAAAGGACCTCGAGCCAGGCCGGCGTGGTCTTCTGCTGCGCCGGGTCGGTGAAGGACTGCTCCTGGCCACGGATCCAGGGAGCGAGCTGGCGGCGCGTCGCCTGCTCGCGTCGCCGCGCACTCCACCCTTGACTCAGGCCCAGGCCGAAACCCTGGCGATCGTCGCCTACCAGCAGCCGGTCGCGCGCCCGGAGATCGCCCGGATCCGCGGCGTCTCTTCGGAATCCGCGGTCAACAGCCTCGGTGAGCGAGGCCTGATCGAAGAATCGGGCCGCTCACGCTTCGGGGCGACGATCTACCGGACATCGGCGCTGTTCGAGAAAGTATTCGGTCTCGATGGTCTCGAAGCGCTGCCGGATCCGGCCAAGTTTGACCCGACGCCGGAAGACGAGCGCGACATTCGCGAAAGACTGCTCGCTGCCGGCGAGCAGCGCTCCGACCAGTAGCCGGGCAAATACCCCCATGGGGTACGTGATAGGCTTTTCTCCCGAGCCGTCCGCTGGATCCGGAGGAAGAAACTCGAAAGGACTGCGCATGAAAACGGAGAGCACTTCGCACGGGTACAGCAAGGACAAGGAACAGATCCAGAAGCGCCTGCGAAGGGTCGAGGGTCAGGTACGCGGGATCCAGGGCATGGTCGAGAGCGACCGCTACTGCATCGACGTCGTAACTCAGATCACCGCGATCCAGGCCGCACTTGACAAAGTTGCACTGGTACTGCTCGAAGACCACACTGAGCACTGTGTGGTCGGAGCCAGTCCGGACATTCAGGCCGAACGGACCGAGGAGCTGATGGGCGCGGTCAGGCGCCTGGTCAAACGGTAAGAAGCCAACGCGAAGCCACCTCACAGAACATTCGGGAACCTAATCAGAGCGATAGCTGAAGACAGCTCTTGCGGAGGTCGCCCGCGACTGTGTGCCTAACGAAGATCAGGTCGTTCCCCGTTCAAAGGCGAGGCCCACACCTTGTTCTGGTGATGATTCTGCTGACCAGCGGCGTTCTCGTGATTGCCCACAGTGAGCCAATGCAGCACGAGATGGAGGCGGGCGACGGCATGGCTGGGGCGTTGTCGATCTGTCTGGCGATAGTGGAGCGCCTGCCCGGTGAAGCCGTAGGCGAGCCGGGCAGGCGCTCGACCTAAGTCCTTGTCGCGCAGGCGGTAGCTGTCACCCTTGAGCCCGAGGATCTCTGCGTGGTGAACCAGCCGGTCGATCATTGCCGCTGCCGTCAACTGGCCGATCGCCAAGGATCAGGAACTGATCAACGATCGAACAGATGCAGGGCAACGCCAACTTTTCAGCCCAGAGCATAGGTTTCAACCATGAGGCTCGCCAAATATCTCGCCCATTCCGGAGTTGCTTCCCGCCGCAAGGCCGAAGTAGTGATCAGTGACGGCCGTGTGCGTGTCGGTGGCCAGGTGGTGACCGACCCCGCTACCAACGTCGAGATCGGTGAAGACATCAAGGTCGACGGTCGTTCGGTGGTCCCCGAAGGCCACGAGGTCTGGGTAGTGAACAAACCGATTGACGTGATTTCCACCGCGGACGAACCCGGCAAGCGAGTGGCCGTGGTCGATCTGGTCGACAGTCAGGCCCGGCTCTATCCCGTAGGGCGGCTCGATGCTGATTCGACCGGAATCATTCTGCTGAGCAATAACGGTGAGCTGGCAAACCGGATGACCCACCCCCGCTACGGAGTGAAGAAGACGTACCGGGTCGGCCTCGTGCGCCGGATCAATGATGCCGAACTGCGCAGTCTGGAGACGGGGGTGCGCCTCGATGACGGACCGACCGCTCCGGCCGAAGTCCGCCGCATCTCGGAGCGGTCGTTCGATATCTCGATCCGCGAGGGGCGAAACCGCCAGATCCGCCGGATGGCCGAAGCGGTGGGCAACGAGGTCGTCGAACTGAAGCGCATATCGATCGGACACCTGAAGCTCGGGCGCCTCGGCGTGGGCAAGTATCGGTTGCTGGACGAACAAGAGGTGGCGCGTCTCTGGAAAGATGCAGAGCATGAGTGAGTCGAGCACTGTTGTCGCTGTACGGGGTGCGGTCCAGGCGGACCGGAATTCCTCCGAGGCCATCCTTGACGCGAGCGAACAGCTGATGCTTGAGCTGATCGAGCGCAATTCGCTCACTCCGGAGCAGATGATCAGTGCGATCTTTACGACCACGGGCGACCTCGATGCGGAGTTTCCGGCGGCTGCCGCACGGCGCATCGGCCTAAACGAAGTACCGCTGATGTGTGCCCAGGAGATTCCGGTTCCCGGATCGATGACCCGCGTGATCAGGGTCCTGCTCCACATGAACGCGCCTGCAGGCTTTAAGCCACAGCACGTATACCTCGGCGAGACCCGCAACCTGCGGACCGACCTGAACGCCGCCCAGTAGAGCTCTCTTGAAAGCACGATGAGCGTCAAATTCAATTCAAAACTGGCTTCGATTCCCGGCTATACGCCCGGGGTTCCCAAGGGTCACTCGGCAGAGGACGTGGCTGGCTCGGACCTGGCGCAACTGGCTTCTAACGAGTCGCCCTACCCGCCCCTGCCCGAAGTCGTGGAAGCGATAGCCGCCGCGGCAGGCTCGATGAACCGCTACCCCGATCCCGAAGCAACGCTGCTGCGCAGCCGCCTCGGGGAGCGTCACGGGGTCGATCCGGCGCGGATCACGCCGGCGAATGGTTCCTGCGAGATTCTGCTGGCCGCGGCCGACGCGCTGCTCGAGCCCGGAACGGAAGTCGTATACGCCTGGCCCGCCTTTTCGATGTATCCGATGCTTGCTGCGATGTCGGGGGCAAAAGAGGTGCGGGTTGCCCTCGCGGACGGGGAGAAGCACGATCTCGAGGCCATGCTCGAAAGCATCACCGACAAGACCCGATTGGTCCTCGTCTGCAATCCCAACAATCCGACCAGCACCTACCTGCCTTTCGAGCAGATCAAATCTTTCGTCGAGCGGGTACCCGAGGACGTCACCGTGATCCTGGATGAGGCCTATATCGAGTTCCAGACCGCCGACGATCCGGACGCGACGTTCAGCCTGCTCGAGCGGCACGAAAATCTCGTATTGCTCAGAACCTTCAGCAAGTCGCATTCGCTGGCCGGCCTCCGGGTCGGATATGCGGTCGGCTCACCCGAATTCAGCGCCGGCGTGGACGCTGTGCGGCAGCCCTTCAGCGTGAACGCCCTGGCACAGGCAGCGGCGGTCGAGGCGCTCATTCACGGCGAGCGGGTACGCGACCAGATCCGGATCGCTATCCAGGAACGCGAGCGGGTAGAAGCCGGCGTCACGGCTATCGGGCTTGAATCAGCCGATACCCAGGCCAATTTTTCCTGGCTGTCACTGGGCGAACGTGGCGAGCAGATCGAGGACCACGTGGTCGCCGACCTCGCTTCGGCCGGCATCGTGGTCCGGCCCGGGCGCCTGCTGGGCGGACCGGGACGGCTGCGGGTTTCTTACGGCACGATCGAAGAAGACGACCGCTTTCTGGCTGCACTCGGCGAATCGGTAGACCGGCATTCTTGACGCAGTTCGGCCGCAACTGATACAAAACTCATGGATGAAGTCACACGATGACCTTTCTCGTCGCTCCGAGCGGCCCGTCATCAGCGCCTCCCGAGGCGCAGTTCGTGCTGGCTTTTATTCGTATTGGCGATTTACCTAGGCGTCCGGAAACGTGGCCTTTGGCCCGTTCTCACACTTTGAAAGCCGCCGGGCGCCGTCACCCTTCAGGGGCCCTCACCGGACCTGTCGCAAGTGCTTGAGCACTCGTGGGAAGTAGAGTTTCAAGTATTCAAGAAAGGCATGAATCGAGATGATGATCGTGATGAAAGAAGGGGCGACCGAGGACCAGATCGCCCATGTAGTGGACCGGGTCGAGAGCATCGGCTGTACGGCCCATATCTCAAAAGGTGAGTTGCTCACCCTGATCGGTGCGATCGGGGGGCGGGACAAGGAACAGACCGTTTCCGGCCTCGGGCTCGAAGCGGAGCCGGGAGTGGACCATGTCGTTCCGATCTCGAAGCCATACAAGCTGGCTTCACGCGAATTCCGCAAAGGTGAGGATTCGGTACTGGAGATCGGCGGCCGAAAAGTCGGCGGTACCAACTTCGCACTGATCGCCGGTCCCTGCACGGTCGAAAACCGTGACCAGATGCTGGCATCTGCCGACGCAGTCGCCGAAGCTGGCGCAACCATGCTTCGTGGTGGCGCCTATAAGCCGCGAACCTCTCCCTACAGCTTCCAGGGCCTCGGGCGCGAAGGCCTGCGTCTGCTGGCTGAATCGAGGGAGCGGACCGGTCTGCCGATCGTGACCGAGCTGCTCGATTTGCGCGACCTTGACGATGTGCTCGAGGTCGCCGACGTGATCCAGGTGGGCGCCCGTAACATGCAGAACTACGCCCTGCTCGGCGAAATCGGCAAGTCGGGACGGCCGGTTCTTCTAAAGCGCGGTCTCTCGGCCACCGTGGAAGAGCTACTGATGGCATCCGAATACGTGCTCAAAGAAGGCAACGAGAACGTGATGCTCTGTGAGCGCGGAATCCGGACCTACGAAACCGCCTACCGTTTCACGCTCGACCTGCTGGCCATCCCGGCGCTCAAGGAGATGACCCACCTGCCGGTGATCGTCGATCCGAGCCATGCGCCAGGCCGTCGGGACTGGGTCGAGTCGATGTCACTGGCTGCGGCAGCCGCGGGAGCCGACGGAATCATCATCGAGGTTCACAACGAGCCCGAGAAGGCGATCTGTGACGCCGCCCAGCAGGTGCCGACTTCGGAATTCGCTGGGTTGACCGCGAAGCTCGAAGCGGTGGCCGGAGTGGTCGGCAAGACGATCTCCAGGGTTTGACCCTGCGCCTTGCCATTCTCGGCGTCGGCCTGATCGGTGGTTCGATCGGGCTGGCGGCGCGTGAGCGGGGCCTGGCCGAAGTCACCGGCTACGTCAGGAATCCTGACCGGGCCGAAGAGTGTCTTCGACTGGGCGTGGTGGACCGCGTCGCTGGATCGATTGAAGAAGCGGTGGCCGATGCCGACGCCGTTTTCTGCTGCGCTTCGGTCGGCTCGCTGGCGGGCATGGCGAAGGCTGCGCTTGGGGCCGCCGGGCCGGACTGTGTGGTCACCGACGTCGGTTCGACCAAGTTGGAGCTGGTCGATGAGGTCGGCGCGGACCAGAGGTTTATCGGCGGACATCCTCTGGCCGGTGCCGAAACGGCCGGTGTGGCCAATGCCCGGGCAGACCTTTACGAAGGGGCCCGCTGGTACCTGACACCGACCGAGTCTTCATCGGGCATGCTCTACGACCGCCTTCAGCGGCTGGTCAAGGATCTCGGTGCCCGTCCTATGGCAATTGAAGCCGCTGAGCACGACCAGGCGATGTCCGTGGTGAGTCACCTGCCCCATGTGTTCGCGAATCAGCTCGCGTCCCAGGGACGAACCGGTACGCAGCGGCTGGGGGCCCTCGCTCCGAGCCTGCGCGATGCAACCCGGGTCGCGGGATCAAACCCGGCGATCTGGGGAGAGATATTCGCCACCAACCACGAAGCGGTGATCGCAGCGATACGTGACTCGATAGCCGGGCTTGAAATTGCCGCCGAAGTGATCGCTTCGGCCGACGCTGAAAGGATCGCCGCCTGGCAGTCCGACGCAGGCGCTCAGCGCGCGGCCCTGTCCGGCGCCGAAACCGAAGGCGAAGCAACTCACGAATTGCGTGTACTGGTGCCAAACAGGCCGGGAATCCTGGCCGAGCTCGCGCTCGCCCTCGGCCGCGCAGGCGTGAACATCGCCGACATGTCGCTCGATCCGACGCCGGACATGAATTCGGGAGCCATTTCGCTGTGGGTGGCCGGGGAAGTGGAGGCAGAGCAGGCCGTAGCCTGTATCTCCGACCTCGGGCATTCGGTCACTCTCGCCGGAGACTCGTGAGCCAAGAGCCAAAAACAGGCGCCGCCCCAGCCACCAGGTTTGAACCCGGCGGTCCGCTTTCCGGGGCGATCGAGCCGCCGGCCGACAAGTCGATCTCACATCGTGCGGCGATAATCGGTGCGATCGCCGAAGGCCCGACAACGGTCAGCAATTTCCTGGATTCGGATGACACCCGCTCGACGCTCAGCGCGGTGGCGAACCTTGGTGCGATGGTCAATCCCGAGCCACTGAACGGCATGCCCGGACAGTTTGTGATCGACGGTGTCGGACCGGGCGGCCCGCGCAGCCTCGGCCGGATTGATGTCGGCAACGCCGGGACCCTGATGCGCCTGCTGCCAGGCTGGATCGCTGGCTATGAAGGCGGACTCTGGCGGATGAACGGCGATGCCTCGATCCGCAGGCGACCGGTCGACCGGATCGCCGACCCCCTGCGCCTGATGGGGGCTGAGATAGAAGTGAGCGACGAGCGCTTTCCACCGATCCGCATCGACGGCCGGCAGCTTCACGGAATCGAATACGAGCTACCGGTGGCCAGCGCACAGGTCAAGTCCTGCCTGCTGCTGGCCGGGCTCAGGGCCGAGGGGCCGACGACGGTCGTCGAACCGCTGGCAACACGCGATCACACCGAAGTGATGCTCGAAGCCGCTGGTGCCAGAATCGAAAGGGGTCAGGGTTCGGTGACGGTCTGGCCCGGCAAAGAACTCAGGCTCGACGCCGTGAATGTGCCAGCGGACATTTCCTCGGCTGCATTCTTTCTGGTCGTCGCTTCGATCATCCCCGGTTCGCAGGTGGTGCTCGAAAACATTGGTCTCAACCCGACCCGCACCGGCATCCTCACCATTCTCGAGCGCATGGGCGCCGACTTCGATGTCGAACCCCGGGACTCCGGACCGGACGGGGTTGATGGTGAGCCGACCGGCCGGATCACGGTCCGCTCGGCAGACCTCCACGGCACGCGCGTGGGTGGCGAAGAAATCCCGCTGGCAATCGACGAACTTCCACTGGTTGCCCTGGCTGCGTGCTTCGCCGGCGGGGAGACTGTGATCGCCGATGCCGAAGAGCTCAAGCGCAAGGAATCTGACCGGATCACGGTTGTCGTGGACGCTCTGAGCGGCCTTGGAGCACAGATCAAAGCGACCAGTGATGGAATGGTGATCAGCGGCACCGGTTCGCTGCGCGGCGGCACGGTTCACTCCCATGGAGATCACCGAATCGCAATGCTCGGGGCGGTTGCCGGCATTGCCAGCCAGGAGGGTGTCGGCGTCGTCGACATGGAAGCGGCATCGGTCAGCTATCCGGACTTCGCCGGCGACCTCGAGAAGCTGGTCCGAACCTGACCCTGGGACGGGCGCCAGATTCCGTCCGTAACTTTTCCCTGCGGCGGCCCTTCTTTATGCGTCGGCCCGGCCTTCGCTCTAACCGGTCTCGCGGCTCCAGCGCTGCACGCTCGAATGTTCATCGAGGGACCAGGGTGCCAGCAGCAACAGGAAGCGCGAATCTTCCAGCGCCTTGACGGAATGCCGTTCGGATGGTTCGAAGACGACCATCGACCCGGGGCCTGCGCTGGCGCTCTGGCCTTGCGGGGTCTCGATCTCCAGCCGGCCAAGTATTACGACGACGGTCGCTCTTTCGCGGACTTGGTGGTCACCCATCTCTTCCCCGGCAGGCAAGTTGACGAGGACCGCCCGGCCCTCTTCCGACGAATCGAGGATCTCTGGCTTGTGAGGTTCAACCCGATATTCGGCGAGATCCCAGAATTCCACACTTCCTCCTTGTCCTATCCCTTTTCCAGAGGGCGAGCCTATACTCAAACTGCAGGAGTCTTCGGCCAGAACCTCAGCACATCTGCTCGCCGACCCAGTCGTCAAGCATCTGCCAGCGGTCGAAGAGCCACTCGGTGCGAGCGGCCTCGCCAGAGGGCAGGTCGGAAGCAGGAAAGCGCCAGAACCTGACTTTGATCGTTTTGCCGACCAGCACACCGGCCCGGATGTCGGCGACGGTCCGAACGCCGTCGAATCCGTAGTGGGCGCAAAATACGATGTCCGTTTCGGAAGCCGCTTCATCGATCAAGGCCAGCGGGCCGCCTAGCCGGGGCGGCAGCAGATGGTTGAGGCGGTTCGCGAGCGCGGCCACCTCCGGCTGTCTCTCGCTGATGATTTCCTTGGCCCGCGCGATCTTCGACGGCGTCGGGCGGGTGCCCTCGGGGTAGATGCCGAGTATTTCGCCGGGGCTCATGTCGTGAGTCAACCGACGGACCGCCGTGATCTCCGTATCCGGATCGGGCGAGCCGCGCTTGATGAATACGGTCGGGATCCAGCGGCCACCGATGTCGATCGCCGGCAGGGAACGGATTTCCTGCTTGATCACGAAACGCACACCGATGCCGTAGGTGTGCCCGATCATCACGTCGGGGATCAGGTTGTCGAGGATGCTGGCGTGGCGGATCATCAGGATGAACGGGCCTGTAGCCGTCTGCTCGAGTCCTTCGACCTCGAAGTTCATCCCGAACAGGACCCGGACGATTCCCAGGTGATTGCGGGCCCAGCGGACTCGAAGCGCAAAGATCCAGCGCCGCCGCCTGATCGAGCCGGTTCCGAAAGGACCGCCGGTGAGCAGGTAGATCACCGGTAGCTTGATCAACGCCTCGAGCTCTCCGAAGAGGAAGACCCAGAGCGCCGGCAACAGGCGCACGTATACCCACGGCTTGCGAATCTTCAGCCACATGGTCAGGTCGACACCTGCGGCGATCAGCATGATCAAAGGTGAAAGCACGCTCATCAGGACGAAAATGACCACCTCGGCGGTGATGCCGACTATGCGGCGGGCAAGTCGGGGCAGTCGAGGGCCATCATCGGGAAAGAGGGGGCCCGGGCCAGGTGTCTGGACACGCATCAGGCGATCGTATTGGCGCGGGCCTTGCTGCGGGAGTCCGGCCGAGCGACTGATAACCCCTAGCATGCGGAACTCGATGAAAGGCTTTACGAAGTGGTAATCGCGATTGACGGACCGGCCGGAGCCGGCAAATCAACGGTGGCCCGCATGGCTGCTGAAACCCTTGGATTCACCTACCTCGATTCAGGGGCGATGTACCGCTGCGTCGCCCTTACCTGCCTGGAGTGGGGCGCGGACCCCGAACAGTCGGGGGAAGCGACCTCGACTGCCGAGTCGATCGAGATCTCTTTCGAAGATGAAGAAGTTCTGGTCGACGGCGTACCGGTGACCGATGAAATCCGCTCGGCAGAAGTCAGCGAAGCCGCCTCCAGAGTCGCGGTTCATCCGGGTGTGCGCGCCGCCATGGTCACTGAACAGCGACGTCTGATCGAGGCCGGCGATTACATCGCCGAAGGCCGCGACATCGGCACTGTAGTCAGCCCCGAATCACCGCTCAAGGTATTCCTGACGGCCTCTGCCGAAGTCCGGGCCCGGAGGCGGGCCGAGCAGACGGGTGGGGACCCCCGCGAGATCCTGATCAGCCAGATGGAGCGCGACAAGCGGGACTCCGAAAGAGAACACGGCGCCCTGATGGCGGCCGACGACGCGATTGAGGTTGATACCTCCGAGCTCAGTCTCGATCAGGTGGTCACGAAGGTCGCCGAGCTCGCCCGCGAGCGGGGAATCGCCTGATGGCCGCCATTCCGACCGTCGCCGTCGTCGGTTTCCCGAATGTCGGCAAGAGCACCCTGGTCAACCGGCTCGCCGGTGGACGGGAGGCGGTCGTGCATTCCGAAGCGGGGGTGACCCGGGATCGCAAGCGGGTCCGCTGCGAGTGGAACGGGATCGAGTTCGACCTTCTTGATACGGGTGGCATCGACCTCGATGACGCGTCGGAGATGGCTCTCGACATACAGCGTCAGTCGCGGCTCGGCATGGAAGAAGCTGACGCGATCGTGCTCGTCGTGGACGGCAAGCTGGGACTGCGCTCCGGTGATACCGACATGGCCAGGCAGCTGAGGCCTTCTCCGGTGCCGGTGGTAGTCGCGGTCAACAAATCTGACCGGCCGGACGACGAGTACCAAGCCTCCGAATTCCATGCCCTCGGCCTCGGTGCGCCGACCGCCGTATCGGCGACCCACGGGATCGGCACGGGCGATCTGCTCGACCGGATCACGGCCGAGCTCGGGGATCTGGCGCCGCGGGCAGAGGTGGACGAGCGGGTCCGGGTCGCCGTCATCGGACGTCCGAACGTCGGCAAGTCTTCACTGGTGAATCGAATCCTCGGAGACGAAAGGGTGATCGTCTCTGACATAGCCGGGACCACCAGAGACGCGATCGATACCGATGTCGAAGTTGACGGGCGCCAGATCACTCTGGTCGATACCGCCGGATTGCGGCGCAAGTCAAAGGTCGCCGGCACGATCGACCACTACGCACAGTTGCGATCCGAGCGCGCGATCGAGCGGGCCGACGTGGCGATCATCGTCTGCGATGCGGCCGAAGGGGTGCGTTCGGAGGATCTCAAGGTGGGCGATACCGCGATGAAGGCCGGCTGCGCCACGATGATCGTGATGAACAAATGGGACATCACCGAAACCGATATCGATGACACCAGGGCCCGGGTCAACCGCAAGATGCGCCTGCGGCCGGACGTGGTGACCTGCTCAGCGCTTTCCGGTCGAAACGTGGCCGGCCTGATATCGAGGGCAGTGGAACTGGCGGACCGCGCGGCCCAGCGAATTCCGACTCCGGCCCTGAACAGGTTTTTTGCCGAGGTAGTGCGAACTACACCGCCGCCTTCACGCCGCGGGCGCCGGCTCAAACTGATCTACGGGGCCCAGACCGAAGTCAGCCCACCGCGCTTCAAGGTCCAGATAAACGACAAGCGTCTTATAGCCAGGGAGTGGGCCTACCACCTAGAGAACAGGATGCGCGAGACATGGGGCCTGGACGGAGTTCCGCTGGTGATCGACTACATACCGCGGGAAAGACGCGGAGAAGGCTAGGTCAATAGGATTTCGCCCATGAGCAAGTCCCTGAAGCTCGCCGAAGGCGAGCACCTCTTTACTTCGGAATCCGTGACCGAGGGTCACCCGGACAAGATGGCGGATCAGATTTCCGATGCCGTCCTTGACGCCTGCCTCGCGCAGGACCCCGGATCACGCGTCGCCTGCGAGACCCTGGTCAATACGGGTATGGCAGTGGTCTCCGGCGAACTGACTTCCGAAGCAAATATCGACGTAGTTGAACTCGTGCGAAAGACGGTCTGTGAGATCGGCTATGACCGTGGTGAATACGGCTACGACGGCAATCACATCGCGGTACTGGTCTCGATGGACCAGCAGTCAGCCGACATCGCCCAGGGGGTTGACCAAGGCATCGAGAAAAGGGTCGGCTCTTCGTCCGACGAATTTGACCTCGACGGGGCCGGCGACCAGGGCATGATGTTCGGCTACGCCACCTCCGAGACCGAAGTGCTGATGCCGATGCCGATCCAGATCGCGCATCGCCTTTCAGAAAGGCTCTCCCTGGTTCGCAAGAACGGGGACCTCGAGTATCTGCGGCCCGACGGCAAGACCCAGGTGACCGTGCGTTACGCCGACGGCCGTCCGGTCAGCATCGACCGGGTACTCATTTCCACCCAGCACGCCCCGGGTATCGACAATGAAAAGACGATTCGCCCGGATCTTTGGGAAAACGTGATCCTGCCGGTGCTCAGTGACGAATACGGCGATCTGCTGGACGAGAATTCGCTTTACGAAAGCCTGCTGATCAACCCGACCGGCATCTTCGTGATCGGTGGCCCCGTGGGTGACGCCGGTCTGACCGGGCGCAAGATCATCGTTGATACCTATGGCGGCGCTGCCCGCCATGGAGGTGGCGCATTTTCGGGCAAGGACCCGTCCAAGGTTGACCGCTCCGCGGCCTACGCCGCCCGC
>CALEMO010000326.1 GCA_937910825.1 uncultured Solirubrobacterales bacterium
CGGGTCGGCGGATCAGTCCGGTGGCAGCTCGCCTGATTCGACCGCGGCGGTGACCGCACAACCGGGCTCGCTCTCGTGGGCGCAGTCGCGGAACTTGCAGCTTCGGGCGAGGATTTCGACTTCGGCCGCCCGCTCGGCATCGATGATCCCGGCTTCTTCGGTCAGGACGCCCGGAGCCCGCAGGCCGGGCGTATCGATCAGAAGTGCACCTCCCGGAAGGGGGAACAGCTCGCGGCTGGTGGTCGCGTGACGGCCACGGTCATCACTGCCCCGGATCTTGGCCGTCTTCTGCCGCTTGCGGCCCAGGAGCGTATTCGCGAGCGTCGACTTTCCGACCCCCGACGCACCCAGCATTACCACCGTTTCACTGGGCTTCAGGGAGCGGTTCAGCCGGTCGACGTTCTCGCCGGACTTCGAGCTGTAGGCGATTACTTCGGAGCGCGGGCAGCGAGCCGAGGCTTCTTCCACGAAGGACTGGGAGTCTTCGATCAGGTCCGATTTTGAGAGGGCGATCACGGTGCGGGCGCCGGACCCCTCGGCCAGCGTCACCATGCGGGTCAATCTTTCGATGTCATGGTCCTTATTAAGTGAGCTGATTACCACCACGACATCGACGTTGGTGGCCAGGACCTGGACCCTGTCCCGGTCGGCGTCGGCTCGCCGGGCGAGGATCGTGCGGCGGGGCAGGATCTCCTGGACGGTGCCGTCGCGGTCCGTGGCTACCCAGTCACCGACCGCCGGCATCGCGGCAGCTTCGATCGGGCCCTTCAACAGACGGCCTGCCGGCTTGCCGAGCAGGGGTCCGTCGAGGGTCATCAGGTTGACGATGTGGTTGCGGTGAAGTCCGATCACGCGGGCCGGCTTCAGGCCACGGCGGTCCTGCAGGTCCCAGGCCCTCTGGTCTCCGACATGCCAGCCGAGGTCTTCCAGGCTTTCCGGGACTTCGTGCTCGGTTAGGTCGGCGAGATCCGCCTCCTGTCTCGAGGCGGCCGGGGTGTGGATCAGTGGCTGAGAGATGCCGCGGCTGAGGTCTTTGCTGCTTCGATCAAATCGAGCAGTTCGCTCTCACGATTTTCCCTGATCAGATCGATCGGGTCGGGCTGCCCGTTGACGATGCCTTCAAAGAAGGCTTTGCGGTCCTGATAGGTAGGTAGCGTGCTTTTGGCCCAGCCGCGAACGTCATTGAGCATGACTGCCAGGCGGGCATAGTCTTCGCCGAATGCCTCGCTGACCTCGCGCTTCATCCTCTTGGCGAGGGCGGGGGAGGCACCAGCGGTTGAGATCGCGATCGCCAACGGTCCTGTTCGCACGATCGCGGGCAGGATGAAGTTGCAAAGCGGCGGCACGTCAACCACATTGGCCAGCATCGCCCGTTCTTCACCGTCGTAGTAGATCTTGATGTTGACTTCCGAGTCGTCGGTGGCGGCGATCACCATGAACTTGCCCTCGAGATCGGCCGGTCCGGCGTACTTACGCTGGTGCCACTGAATCGAGCCTTCGGCGGCAAGTTCTCGGACCGCTTCGCAGACCTCTGGCGCTATCAGGACGATGTCGGCGTTGCAGGCGAGCAGGCCTTCGATCTTCTCGAGGCCGATCTCACCGCCACCGACGACCAGGCACTTGCGTCCGGTGAGCTTGAGGCAGGCGATGTAGAAAGGCGTATCAAGCATGTCCTTGACACATGTCTGGTCACAGAGCGGCTTGCGGTACTGGCAGACGCACTCTTTTCCGGCATAGGCTTGGGCTGGCATGTAAACGACAGTGTAGAGGGACGCAACGCCCGGTCAGAGTGCGTCCAGAGTTTCCTTGAGACCCGCTTCCAGGCTTGTTGAAGGGCTCCAGCCGAGTTCGAGGCCCGCCCGCGACGGATCGATTGCGATCCGCATGACTTCACCGGGGCGCTTTTCGTCGAATTCCGGTTCAAAGCCCTTGCCTTCGGGGGAGTGCTTTGCCAGCGCCTCCAGCAACTGCAGCAGGCTGATCTCGACGCCCGTGCCGACGTTGATCGCGCCTTCGACATCGGTGCGGGAAGCGGCTACGATCGCCTCGACCACGTCGTCGACGTAGACATAGTCCCGGGTCTGGGTTCCGTCTCCGAAAACCACCGGGCGTCCGCCCTGCTTGAGCAACTCACAGAAGATCGCGACCACACCGGCCTCGCCTTTCGGATTCTGGCGTGGGCCGTAGACATTGCCGAAGCGCAGAGCGACCGAGTTGAACATGTACATGCGCCGGTAGAGCTCCAGATACTTTTCGCCGACCATCTTGCTGAGTCCGTAGGGGCAAAGCGGTTCGAGCAACGAGGATTCGGCGGCGGGAAGATCAAGCCGGTCGCCCTCTCCGTAAATTGCGCCTCCGGTCGAGGCAAATACAAATCTGTCCAGACCGGCCTTTTGACCCGCGTCGATCACGTTCACAGCGCCGACCACGTTCACTGAGGCATCGAATGCCGGTTCGTCAATCGATCGGCGCACTTCACCCTGGGCAGCCAGGTGGAAAATAGTGCCGGGGTTGAAGTCGTTCACGGCTGCCTGGATCCTGTCTGCGTCGCAAATGTCCCCCTCGACCAGGGTTGCCCCCGAAGCAAGCGCAGAAGCAAGGTTTTCCCTGGATCCGGAAGACAGGTCGTCAAAGATTGTGACCTCGTCACCACGCCTGAGAAGGGCATCAACGAGGTGACTTCCGATGAATCCGGCGCCGCCGGTAACTAGTGACTTCATTACCGCACATACTAGAAGCAATCCCTGGGGATTGGCCAGCCGACGGCCCGGCATGCGGCCGGACCTGCCGGGCCTCCCTGCTACTCTCGCCAATCAAATGCGACTGATCATCACCGAGAAAAACAACTCAGCCGAGAAGATCGCCGACATCCTTTCCGGCGGGACGGCGAAAGAAGGCAAGTCCTTCACGGTCCCAGTATTCAGGTGGAGAGACGCAGAGGGCGAGCACGCCGTGGTCGGAACCGGCGGACACTTCGTCCAGCGCCAGTTCCCGGAAGGCAAGGAATACAAGCAGTGGAAGCTCGACCTGATCCACGGTCTGGTTGACGCGCCGCTCGAGACCGGTCCGATCGACGGCAAGAAGAATGTGATTCGCGCCGTGCAGAAGGAAGCCAAAGCGGCCGGCAGCCTGATCATCGGAACCGACTTCGACCGCGAGGGCGAGCTGATCGGCCTGGAAGCGCTTGAGGTCTGCCTTGAAGTCAATCCTGATCTCGAGAAGGACTTCCGGAGGGCCCGCTACTCGGCCCTGACCAAGGACGAGATCGAGGGCGCTTTCACAGATTTGACGGATCTTTCGTATCCGCTCGCCAACGCCGCCGGAGCTCGCCAGGACATCGACCTGATCTGGGGCGCCGCTTTCACCCGTGCGGTTTCACTCATCGCCAAGGCATATGGCGCCAACTTCCTCTCGGTCGGCAGGGTCCAGAGCCCGACGTTGGGCCTGATCGTCGAGCGTGAGCTCGAGCGCCGGGCCCATGTCTTTAAGCCTTACTGGGAGCTTTACGCCAAGTTCGAGCACCCGAGTGGATCCAGCTTCGAGACGCACCACTCCACCGACAAGTTCTGGGACAAGGCTGAGGCCGACGCCGCTCTCAACGCGACCGCGAGCCCCGGCATCGTCAAGTCGGTCACCAGCCGCAAGAATTCGAGCAAGCCGCCGACGCCCTACAACACCAATTCTTTCCAGGTCGACGCTTCGAGCCGGCTCGGCATCACGCCCAAGCAGGCGATGAACTACGCCCAGGACCTCTACGACGACGGCTTCATTTCCTACCCGCGCACCGACAATACGATCTACCCGGACTCGCTGCCGCTGGAAAAAACGGTGGCTGCGCTGGTCAAGATCAAGGACTTCGCGGCCGCCGCGCCGCTGCTCGACGCGCCGCTCAAGCCGACCCAGGGCAAGAAGTTTGACGCAGCACACCCACCGATTTACCCGACCCATGCCCTCTACCCGAGCGCGCTGGACGGCCCCAAGGCCCGGGTTTATGAGCTCATAGTGCGGCGCTTCCTTGCAACTTTCGGCAGCCCGATGGTCACCGAATCGACCCGTGCCGACATCGAAGCCGGCGGCGAGACCTATTTCGTTCGCGGCAAGGTCCTGCTTGATCCCGGTTATGCCGGTATTTACACCTACGCCCGCTCTTCCGACGAAGAGATACCCGCCCTTGAAGAAGGCCAGCAGCTCAGCCTCGAAGACAAGCCCTGGCTGGTCGACAAGGAGACCCAGCCCCCGGCCCGGCTCTCCGAAGCGAAGCTTGTCCAGCTCATGGATGAACAGGGCCTCGGTACCAAAGCGACGCGGCCGGACATCATTCAGAAGCTCTACTGGCGAAAGTACGTGCGCAACCACCCGCCGGAGCCGACCGCAACCGGCATGGCGATGTATGAAGCCTTCAAGGAATACGTGCCAGAGATGGCGACTTCGCAGATGACCTCCAGCCTCGAGATCGAGATGGACCAGGTCGCCGAGTCGCAGCTGACCAAAGAAAGTGTCGTCGACGACAGCCGCAGGCTCGTCCACAGCACCTTCGACGAACTGCTCGAGGGCCAAGAGGCCCTGTCGAAGATCATCTGGGCCGGCATGGACAAGGACCGCATCCTGGGGCCATGCATCGTCTGCAGGGAGGCCGGTCGCGTAAAGGAAGACGGTTCTCCGAACATGCTGCGCATCATCCGGGCCAAGAAGTCGGGCAAGTCCTTCGTCGGCTGCTCCGGCTGGACGGCTGACGATCCGGATGCCTGCGACCAGACCTTCCCGATGCCCCAGCCGAACTTCTACGAAGTCACTCCGCTGGAAGAAAACTGCTCGATCTGCCACCGGACGCCCCGGGTCAACGTGAAGACCCGTGGCCGCGCCGGCAGGCCCTGGAAGCTCTGCTTCAACGACGACTGCCCGACCATGGTCGAGATGCGGGAAAAGAAGGCCGAGCGGCTGGCCGCGCAGGAGGCGAAGAAGAAAGCCGACGAAGCCGCGGGCAAAGGCAAGAAGAAGGCCGCCAAGAAGCGCACCACCACCGTGGCCGCTTCGAAAACCTCAGGCGGACCCGACCTGGGCACCCGTCGTGTGAAGAAGGCCGGCAGTCGTTCCCGGGCCGACCGTTCCAAGGGCTGAGCGCCACTTGTTCATCACGCTCGAAGGCGTCGACGGTTCGGGCAAGACGACCCAGACAGCGCTGCTTTGTGATGCGCTCGGTCCGTTGACCGTCAGGATCCGCGAGCCCGGCGGTACGCCGGCTGCGGAAGGCATCCGGAAAATCCTGGCCGATCCCGGGACCCCGCTCGATCCGGTGGCCGAACTCTTGCTTTTCTGCGCGGCGCGGGCCGACCTGGTCAGCCGCGTGATCAGACCCGCGCTGGGCTCCGGACAGAACGTGGTCTGCGACCGTTTCGTCGATTCGACCATCGCTTACCAGGGAGTGGCCCGTGACCTCGGCATCGTGCGAGTCCGTGACCTCAACGATGCGGCGACCTCGGGGCTGGCCCCCGATCTGACCCTGCTGATCGACGTGGACCCCGAGCAGGGTCTCGGCCGGGCGATGAGCGATGATCGCTTCGAGGCCGAAGGACTGATTTTTCAGCAGAAGGTAGCCGCTGCCTATGACGACATCGCCCGCCGCGAACCGGAAAGGGTGGTCGTGATCGATGGCACCGGCACTCCCGAAGAAGTGCACGGCAGGGTGATGGCCGCCGTCAACCAGCGACTCGCGGCGTGAGCGCTTCCGCTCTGGAAGGGGTTTCCGGCCACCAGCCGAAAGTGGGCATGGCCCTGGCCGCCGCGATCGAGGATGGCCCCTCGCACGCCTATCTGTTCCGTGGACCCGCCGGTTCGGGCAAACGCAACCTGGCCAGGGCTTTCGCAGCCGACATCCTGGCGACGGGCAGCCCGGATCCGGGCGAGACCAGGCGCCGGGCATTGCTGGACCCTTCACCCCATCCTGACCTCGTCTGGCTGAAGCCGGTCGGCATGAGCCACGCCGTGGCTGACGTTCGTGAGCAGATCATTCATCAGGCGCCGCTCAGCCCTTTTGAAGGCCGGAACAGGGTCTTCGTGATCGAAGCCGCCGATCAGCTCAACGAAGAGAGCCAGAATGCGATGCTGAAGACCCTGGAAGAGCCCCCGCCACACGCTCATCTGATCCTGCTTGCGGCCGATGGCGAGGCGGTGCTTGCGACAGTCGCCTCGCGTTGCCAGCTTGTCGAGCTTGACCCGCTCTCGGTGGAAATGGTCGAGGCCGAACTTGGCACGCTCGCGACGCCGGATCGCGCCAGGGCGGCAGCGCGGCTCGCGCGCGGGGACCTCGACCGGGCCCGCCTGCTGGCGAATGATCGCGGGCAGCGGATCCGTGACGCGGTCGCCGGGATGATGGCGGCAAGTGCCGCCGACGAGCTCGCCGAGTCACCCTGGATGCCGCTGCTCAATCTCGCCAAGCAGTCCGGTGAAGAGGCCGGCGCAGAGGTTTCGGACGTACTTGATGCTGAATCGAAAGAAGGCATCAAGCACACCAAGAAAGAGGTTGAAGAGGCCACCCGCCGTGCTCAGCGCCGGGCCAGGACCGCCGTGCTCGACCTCTCGCTTTCGCTGGCCGCTTCCTGGGCCAGGGACTGGGCTGCCGTGCTCAGCGCAGCTCCGGAGGTCATCTTCAATACTGACCGCCGCGAGCAACTCGAAGCCGAGGCCGACGGCATGAGGCTGGACACCGCGCGCTCGACGGTCGAGCTGATCGCCGCCACCAGAAGCAGTTTCAAGCTCAATGTCTCCGAAGAACTGGCCCTCGAAGCGCTCTGCTACCGCATGACCCGTCTGCTCAATCCGGTCTAGCCGGCTGGTCCTCTGATTCGTCTTCGATGCCTTCGATCGCGCTCTGCTGGGCCAGCCGGGTTATCTGCTTGGCCTGGCGG
>CALEMO010000327.1 GCA_937910825.1 uncultured Solirubrobacterales bacterium
TCGAGGATCGCCGAGGTCGGCGGGATGTCCACCGGAGTATCCGTCTCGTAGACCCACTCGACCGTTCCTTCGCCGTCTATCAGGACCAGCGAGCGGTTCGAGTGGCCGGCATCTTCCAGGTAGGCATCGTAGGCCCGCGCAACTTCGCCCTTGGGCTCGAAATCCGCGAGGAAGGCGGTTTCAACACCGAGGTGATCACGAAACGCCTTGTGGGCAAACGCCGAATCGACGCTGATTGCCACCAGGCTCACCCCGGCATCGTTGAGCTGCGGAGTGATGTCGCGGTATGCCGTGAACTGGTCCTCGCAGACAGGACTGAAATCCAGCGGATAGAAAGCGAGGAGAAGTCGCCGGCCTTTGAAATCAGAAAGCGAGACTACGTGGCCGGTGTGGTCCGGCAGACTGAACTCAGGAGCTTTCGCCCCCGGCTCGATCAATGGCGCAGACCCAGGTCGCTGACCAGGGCGCGGTAGCGGTCCACGTCAGTCCGTTCCAGGTACCGCAGCAGGCGGCGGCGCTTGCCGACCATCATCAGCAGGCCGCGACGCGAATGGTGATCCTTGCTGTGCTCACGCAGGTGACCCGTGAGGTCGTTGATGCGCTCGGTGAGCAGGGCGACCTGGACTTCAGTTGAGCCGGTGTCGCCGTCCTTCTTGCCGTATTTGCCGATCACATCGGCTTTGTAGTCTTTGGTTAAAGTCATGTCTTTCCTTGGTCTGGGGCCGCGGGATAGCCCCTGTCACGGCTGCTGGAAGCTAGCACAGACGCGCCTCGTCGTATCTACGTCGATCTTCATCTGCTCAATAAGGTCCTCCGGGGAGTCGAATCGTTTTTCGCCCCTGAGCCGCTCAACGAAGGCGACCCTCAGCACCTGACCGTAGAGATCGACGTCCTGATCGAGCAAGTGGGACTCGATGAGGACGCCGCGCCCGGTTTCAAAGGTCGGTCTCACGCCGATATTGACCGCCGCCGGCAGCCCGTTTGCGAACGCCGCGAAAACGCCGTGACCTGGACTGACGAGACGGTCGTCCGGCACCAAGTTCGCAGTCGGGAAGCCAAGTTCCCTGCCACGCTGATCGCCTTCGACCACCGTGCCTTCAACCATGAACGGCACACCCAGGCAGCGACGGGCCTGGTTCATTTCTCCGGCGGCGACCAGCGCCCGGATCCGGGTGGAGGAAACCGCCTCCCCGCCGACTTCCACCAGCGGCACTATCCGGGTCGTGAATTCGTGCCTTGCAGCGAGCATCTCTGGCGTACCTTTCGCTTTCGTGCCAAAACGGAAGTTCTCACCTACCGA
>CALEMO010000328.1 GCA_937910825.1 uncultured Solirubrobacterales bacterium
CCAGGGCAACAGGCAGTCTGTCTGTGGCATGTATGCGCAGCGACGAAGCCGCTGCGCCGGCTCGCTGCTGCCACCGATTTCAATCGTGCCCGAATCCGGTTCATTCAGCCCGCTGACCAGCTCGAGCAGGGTCGACTTGCCGCAGCCTGAAGGCCCGACCAGGGCCAGCGTCTGGCCGGGTTCGACCGCCAGCCCGACATCATCCAGAACCCGCAGATCGCCGAAAGCGTGGCCGATCCGTTGGCCCGAAAGGTTGGCGTTCATCTCTGCAAGTCTAAGTGCCAGAAATCTGCCACCGTTTCGAGACCGCGCTTCGTGAGGCGAATGTGTCTATTATCGCCGACTTCGCGGTTTCCTGACTATGTAGGTCAAGACTGTCGGGTGTAACCAACCGGCGGCAAAGCCTTCTCCATGGACTTCTCAATCGCAATAATTCTTTTCGGTCTCGGCATCGGGGTCCTCGTCGGCATGACCGGCATGGGTGGCGGGGCACTGATGACGCCCCTGCTGATCCTTTTCTTCGGCGTTTCGCCGACCACGGCGATCGGCACCGACATCCTTTACGCGGCTGTCACCAAGACGGTAGGCGGCTGGCGTCACTACAAACTCGGCACGGTCAACATGGGTCTTGTTTTCTGGCTCGCTCTCGGCAGTGTGCCGGCGGCGATCTTAGGGGTGC
Source organism: uncultured Solirubrobacterales bacterium (assembly GCA_937910825.1). Classification (GTDB taxonomy): domain Bacteria; phylum Actinomycetota; class Thermoleophilia; order Solirubrobacterales; family 70-9; genus 67-14. The sequence continues at coordinate 680 of CALEMO010000328.1, forward strand.
AGGTGGTTTCCGAGCTGCAGAGCCGACTGGGTGAAGACAAGCTCGATTCGCTGGTTTATGCAGTTCTCGGCGGAACCCTGCTCATGGTCGGCATCATCACTCTCGCCCGTGCCCTGATCCTGGCGCGCACCATCCAGGAGCGCGATGACTTCAAGATCGAGCGGCGCCACAAGGTCGCCGCGGTGACGATCGGAGCAACAACGGGTTTCGTGATCGGGGTGACCTCGGCCGGGTCGGGCACGGTGATCGCCGTCCTCCTGATCGCCGTCTACCGACTTACGCCGAAACATGTGGTCGGCACCGATGTATTCCATGCGGCAATTGTCCTTTGGGCGGCCGGCTTGGCCCACTTCGGTCATGGCAATGTCGACCTCGGACTTGTCGGTAACATCCTGATTGGCTCCGTACCCGGTGTGGTGATCGGCTCAGCGCTGACCGAGCGGGTGCCTCAGGACAAGCTCAGGGTCGCGCTCGGCCTGGTCCTCGTGGCGTCAGGTATCGCGACGGTACAGAAGGGAGACCCCCTGGTCTGGCCGATCGCGGCGTTGGTTGCGGGCCTCGGTTTCGTCTTGATCTTGATGGCCCCGCGGTGGTACGGGCATTTCCGCCCCAAGCCTAAATCACGTCCGGATACCTCATGAAGGTGCTCAAAGCCACCCTTGAAGCCGAACCGGAATTAGCCGGAACCGATCCTGATCGAGGGCTGGTTTACTAGGCCGATGCGAGTTACAGCCAAGACCGATTACGCCGTCAGGGCGGCCGCCGAGCTCGCCGCCTCGCCGGGCGGACCGATAAAGGGAGAACACCTGGCCGACTCGCAGGACATCCCCCTGCAATTTCTCGAGCACATCCTGCTCGACCTCAAACACGCCGGAATCGTGCGTGCCAGGCGCGGAGCCAAGGGTGGATACTGGCTCGCCAAGCCGGCCGAGGATGTAAGTATCGCCGAAGTGATCCGGGCGGTGGAAGGGCCGATCGCGCATGTGCAGTCCGCTCCGCCAGAGTCGATCACCTACAAAGGAAGTGCCGAGCAGCTCCAGACGGTGTGGATCGCAGTCAGGGCAAGCCTGCGCTCGGTGCTGGAGAACATCAGTCTCGCCGAGCTGGTCAGCGGTTCGCTGCCCACCGAGGTCCAGGAACTCGCCGACAGCAAGGATGCCTGGGAGGCGCGTTAGTAGAGGCATAGCGTCCTTTCACATCCGGGCCGAAGCAGCATGTACTCTTGTCCGGAAGGCACCGGGAGTGGCAATCGAGTTTTAGAGAGAATCGTGGCGGAAGAAATTGCGGGGACCGATGGGCTGACGAGGCGGGAAGCGCTGAGGGCTGGCGCTGGGGCCGCCGGCGGAATCGCCCTGGCCGGAGGCCTGTTCGGGCGGGCGATGGACGCGATGGCGGCGCCCGCTGTCGTGGGAGTTGGTCCCTACGGCCCGCTGCAGGGGCCGGATGCCAACGGGGTTCGTCTGCCGGCTGGATTCACCTCGCGGGCCATCGCCCGCACGGATGTCGTCGTTGGCAGTTCGGGAAAGGCGTTTCATGTTTTACCTGACGGAATGGGAACCTTCAAGACGGGTGACGGCGGCTTCATTTTGACCTCCAATTCTGAAGCGCCTTACGTCAATGGCGTCTGGGAAACCGGAACGGCCGCGATTCGCTTCGACCGCAACTTCAACGTCACCGACTACTACGACATCCTCAAGGGCACCCATCGCAACTGTGCCGGTGGGGTGACCCCATGGGGCACCTGGCTCTCCTGTGAAGAGATCGAATCGGGCAAGGTCTGGGAATGTGACCCGGCAGGCAAGACCGCCGCGGTGGCGAGGCCGGCGCTGGGTGTTTTCAAGCACGAAGCAGCGAGCGTCGACCCGGTCGGCAAACGGGTCTACCTGACCGAAGACCTCGGCGCAGGCTGCCTGTACCGCTTCACGCCGGATAGCTATCCGGATCTCTCCGCCGGGATGCTCGAGGTGGCCGTAGTCGAAGACGATGCTTCGGTCAGCTGGGTCAATGTCCCGGACCCGCAGAATCTGCTCGGCACACCGACCCGTCAGCAGGTCCCGGAAGCGACCACTTTCCGCCGCGGGGAAGGCATGTGGTACGACGACGGAACGATCTATTTCGCGACGACCCAGGACGACAGGGTTTACGCGTACCACTGTGCTCTGGAAGAGATCGAAGTCCTCTACGACGGTGTCGCACTCGGCGACGACGCGCCTCTCCACGATACGGACAATGTCACCGTTTCACCGATTTCTGGAGATCTCTACGTCTGTGAGGACGCCGATGACCTCCAGGTATGCCTGATCAGCGCCGAGGGTGAAGCGGCTGCATTCGCGCAGCTTCCGGGGGAAGAGCACGTGAATTCGGAAGTGACCGGACCGGTATTCGACCCCACAGGCAATCGTTTTTACTTCGCTTCCCAGCGCGACACCCGCGGTGGGGTCATCTTCGAAATCAGCGGGCCGTTCCGCCGAACCAGGGCCGAGCAGCGTCCTAAGGACAAGAAGAAGCCCTCGGTCAAGGTCCGCACCCTGGGCAAGCCGAGCCTCAGGCGCCTGCTGAAGTCAGGACAACCCTTCCGCCTTGTGATCAGCGACGACAGCGCGCCGGTTGACCTCGAGATCAGGCTGGTCACGAAGATTCGGCGCAAGGCCGGCAAGGGTGCGCGTCAGGTCACGATCGGCCGGCTCGATACCAAGTCCCGGAGATCCGGCCCCAGAAAGGTTGTGCTCAGGGTTGACCGGCGTTATCGACAGCGTCTGCGCAAGCGCGACGTCGCTCAGGCCAAGCTGATCGTGGTTGCGACCGACAAGGCAGGCAACCGCCGCAAGGTGAGCAAAGCGGTGCGCTTCAGCTGAGGAACCGCGCGCGCTTTAGAATCGGTGGCCTGACTTGCGCACGGTGGGCCGCTGAAGCGACGGTCGGCCAGCCGCGACGATGTCGACGAAAGTCTCCAGGTGCTCGGTCTGCCAGCACTCGAAAGCCCCGTCGCAATGGGGGATGTAGGCGTTCATCACTGAGTCGCCGTAGTTCCAGTAGAGCTCCGGCTCCGGGTTGAGCCAGAAGGTCCGGTTCGCCCGCTGGGCCACCTTGGCGAACAGATCGTCCGCGGGTGGACGACCGTTGGTTCGTGCATCACCAAGGACGATCACGGTCGAGCGGGGACCAAGGTCAGAGGAGACATCCTCCAGGAACTCGCGCCATACCCTGCCGTAGTCGGTGTAGCCGGATACGTCGGCAACGCCGCCTTCCGAAGTGATGCGCTCGGCCATCTCGCGGAAGTCGCGCTCCTCCTGGAAGACGTGGGTCACTTCAGAGATGCGCTCGATGAAGACGAAGCTGCGCAGCTTGCGAAACGAGTCGTGAAGGGCGTGCAGCACCGAAAGGAAGAAGGTCGCAGCTGAACTGACCGACGTCGAGACATCGCAGAGCACGTAGATTTCGGGCTTGCGTGGGCGTCGTGGACGGTAGGCGAGGTTCAGCGGTACGCCGCCGGTCTGCAGGGATGAGCGCATCGTTCGCCGCATGTCGACGGTGCGCCCGCGTTTGGCCCCACGCGGGTCGTGGCCGAGCGTCGCAAGCCGGCGTTTCATCTGGGATACGGCCTTGTGAACCGCGGCCAGATCCTGGGCGCCGCGCATCGGCAGTGCCCGGTTCAGCTCCGACAGCGGCCTCGCCGGGGGCAGCTTCTCCTGGCGCTGAATCTGGCCGCGCTGCAGTTCGCGTCTGAGCTGGCGCTCGAAGCGTGCGAGCTGGTCGCGGTCCAGGGGTTGCCGCTGCTGCTCGCCGGGTTCGCCGGCACCGTCGTTCGCGGTGAGTCCGAGGCCCCGGCGGATCCGCTGCAGGTCAACGCCGACCACGCCCGAGCTTTCGCCCTGCTGCCCGAACGCTTCGATCGCCAGGCGGGCGAGGTCGTTCATGGCCGACTCGTCGCCGGCCTCGATCGCTTCACGGATCGCCTGGGCGAGCGCCTCTGTGTCGATCGGCCCGGCATCTTCACCCGCTTCCTGGATCTGGATCTGACGAGCGGACTCGCTCTCGTCCTTGAATTCCAGCGCCGCCAGTTCTGTCGCCCTGAAGAAGTGGCGATCAAAGACCAGCTCGAAGATCTCCCGGTCCCTGGGCGACTTCGCCACCGTGGTCGCCAGCGATTCCTTGAAATCGACCTGTGCGGTCCAGGGAACGATTTCCAGGGCGCGGAAAGCGTCCTGGATCTCGGATGTTCCGATTGCCACTCCTTCGCCGCGAAGGTCCTCGCAGAAGTCGAGGATCTGCCGGGTCATGCCGGGAGTGCTGTCGTGGCCGCTGTTTCCGGCGGCGGCAGCCATTATGTTGAACCGTTTTTCGAGTTTTCCGGAGGTGTTTCTCCAGATCGGCCCAGGCGTGGGACGATCCTTTCCGCCACCAGTTCCAGATCCGTCCGGTGCTTGATGATTATCGAAAGCGACTCCCTGAAGACCTTGCTGTCGATGTCTTTGGCGCCCATCAGGATCAGGGTCCTGGCCCAGTCGATCGACTCGGCGATCGAAGGAGCTTTCTTGAGGTCCAGTTCCCGGATCATGTCGATCACTTCAACCAGCCGCGCGGCCAGGGCTTCGTCGATTTCGGGAGCGTGGAGACGGACTATTTCGATCTCCCGTTCGGATGAGGGATAGTCAAGCCATAGATACAGGCAGCGCCGCTTGAGTGCTTCGGTCAGCTCCCGTGAATTGTTTGAGGTCAGCAATACGATCGGGTGGGTGCGGGCTTCGATCCGTCCCATCTCGGGAATCGTGATCTGGAAGTCGGAGAGCAGCTCGAGCAGCATCGCTTCGAATTCCTGGTCGGTCTTGTCGATCTCGTCGATCAGCAGAACCACCGGTTCCGGGTTGGCTATCGCGCGCATCAGCGGGCGCTCAAGCAGGAAGTCCTCGGTAAAGATTTCCCCCATGTCTACCTGACTGTCGGAATCACCCTCGGGGGAGGTGGATGCCGATGCCTGTATCTGGAGCAACTGCTTGCGGTAGTTCCATTCGTACAGCGCCTTGGCTTCGTCGAGGCCTTCGTAGCACTGGAGGCGAACCAGCTCGCGACCGGTCGAGCGGGACAGGGCCTTGGCCAGCTCGGTCTTGCCTACGCCGGCCGGACCTTCGACCAGTACTGGTTTGCCCAGTCGCTGGGCCAGGAAGGCAATCAGCGCGGTTGAATCATCGGCCAGGTATTGGGCATCACGCAGGGTTGATGCGACCTGCTCGGGGGTTTCGGGCAAGGAGCTGACTTTGCTGGACATTGCCAGAGAATAGACCGCCTTCACCGTGGCGAGCGCCCCCGGGCGCTCTATGCTGAGGCCAATGGGACGTCTCGACGCAGTTGACCTGTCACTCGACATCCATCGAAAGGTCGGCAAGAAGCGTCTTGCAGACGCCCAGGCCAGGCTGACCGAATTGCGCCTTACCCTGGGCGGGCAGATCGGCGGTGGCCGGCTCGGCCCCCCGGTCGCGGTCCTGATGGAAGGCTGGGACGCGTCGGGAAAGGGCGGGGCGATCAAGCGGCTGACCTATCCGCTGGATCCGCGCCATGTGCGGGTGGTCCAGTTCGCCGCGCCGACCGCGGACGAGAAGCGCCACCACTTCATGTGGAGATTCGGACCTTCCCTTCCCGGCTGGGGAGGAATGGCCGTATTCGACCGGACCTGGTACGGCCGGGTACTGGTCGAGCGGGTCGAGGGGTTCGCCAGCAAGAAGGAATGGAAGCGCGCCTACAAGGAAATCCTGACCTTCGAGCAGGGACTGGCTGCCGAAGGCATGATCCTGGTCAAGCTATGGCTCCACATCTCCCCCGAAGAGCAGCTGAGGCGATTCGAAGCCAGGGCGGAAGACCCACTGAAGGGGTGGAAGCTGACCGAGGAGGATTGGAGAAATCGCGAACAGCGCGATCTCTACGCGGATGCGGTCGAAGACATGTTCAAGAAGACCGAAACCGAAATAACACGATGGCACGCGATTCCCGCCGAGTCGAAGAGGTACGCCCGCATCGCGGTGATCGAAACGGTGATCGCTGAAATAGAGGCGGGCATGAAGCGCTGGGACATCGACCTGCCCTGACTGACGTATGGAGTTTTCAGTCGATCGAGATGTCGGTCACGACCGGTTCACCGTCCGGGCGTTTCGCGGAATCGCCCCTTTTTGCCCCTGCCGGGTCTGGCGGTTGCGCGGATGAATCGTCTCCGTTGCGTTCAGCGTAGGCGACCGCGAAGGCCTTCATCACCTGGATCGCTTCGTTCTGGATCGCCCCAATCTGCTGCCTGAATTCGGCGGGGGAGGCCTCCCGAAGCAGTTCCGCCGACCTGCAGATCGGGCACCACTCCAGGCATTCATGGACAGGTTCGGTCCCGGCTTCGTCTGAAGACGGACCGGTTTCGTCCTGCTCGGGGCCGGTTCGCCCGGCCCGCGTCTTGGAGACCTGGCCCCAGAACCTTTCGGCACCTGGCGGCAGGTTCGTTTCGGACTCGTTTTCAGACGGGTGCGGCGGGCACATCGTCGTACGTAATCTCCAGGGTTCCTTGTTCGAATGAGGCACGGGATGGCTCACGTTGAGCCAGCCCTGACGGCAGAATGATAGTGCGCCGGACCTCACCGACCTTTATCACCAGTTCATCACCGATCTGTTTGAGGTCGATTTCCCCCTTCTCGGTGAACGGCGCGACGATCCGAATCACGGTGGACTTGCCATCGCTGCTCAACTCCCTGGCGAGACCGGG
>CALEMO010000329.1 GCA_937910825.1 uncultured Solirubrobacterales bacterium
GCAAGTGGCAGGCGGAGCTGCGGCCGGTGCTGCCTACCGAGCCGACCCGCTGTCCGGTCTTGACTTTCGTGCCCACCTTGAGCGGTGATTTTGAAGGCATATGCATGTAAACGTGGCTCTTGTTGCCCGGCCCGGCGATGTTGATCACAAGGTAGTTGCCCGCTCCCCCGGCCTGATATTCGTTGTAGTAGACGACGCCTCCCCGGGCTGCGACCAGTGGCCGACCGCAGTTTGCCATGACGTCCTGCCCTTGATGTCCCCGGCCGGCACCGATGCTGTCGCCGTAGGAGTGGGCACCGCGCAGCGGGAAGATGAATCCGAACATGCGGAACGCGAAGGGGTCCGTGGTTGAGCTGCTTCGCTGTGCTTTCTTGCGGGTTCGCGCCAGCTTGCTGGAAAGTTTTGCCTTGGTGCCGTCGATGCTGCGCACGACGAACCGGTAGGCGCCGTTCCTGGCGACCTTGCCTGAAGAAGTCTTACCGTTCCAGCGGACCGACTCGGTCGATCCGCTGGCTACGCCGCGGAGGATTCGCGTGGTCACGACTTCGCCGGAATCCGTGCTGATGTCCACCCTGAGGTCGTTCGATTCCTTGCCCCCGGTCAGTACGAAGGTCAGCTTCGGCTTCTTCTTGCCGTACTGGTAGGCCTTAACGGGGCTGGCAGTGGCGTCAGTGATGGTCAGCGCAGCTCCATTGCCTGTCGGCGCGGGGCCAACCTCAAGCCGGTCTTCAGAGAAGTCCGATGCTGTCCCGCCGGCGGAGATAACCCGCAGCTTGCCGCTCGCGGCGCCGTTTGGAACTTTCGATTCGATCCTCGTCGCCGACTGGGACTTCGGCGTGACCTTGATCCTTCCGGAGTCGCCGCGAAAGCTCACCGATTCCACGGCCGCGAGGCCTGAGCCGGTGATCTGAATGTTGCCTCCGGGGGAGGAGGCGCGCAATCCCGTGCAGCCCGAAAGACAGATCACGTCGCTGATCTTGGCTGGCTTCGGAACGGTGAAGCCACCCGCGCTGCTGTTCGCGGCTCCCGAAACACCAGGGTATGCAGCAGCGAAGGCTGCCGCGAGCAGCGCAGCAAACAAAAGGAAACTGGGGGCTTTGGTGCTTCGCTTCGTCAAATTCTCTCTCGGTAATGCCTGCGGAGTTAGCTGGCGGGCTCGCGCTGAAAGAGTTGCGCTACGAAGCGGAAAATGCCTTCGATTCGCCCCTTGGGGAAAAATCTCCCCGTTGGTTCCTCCGCCCCGGTACACAGCGTGTGCCGGGTTAGGCGTATTGATTGCCGTAAGTATAGGGAATTGTTAGGAAACAATCACACTGAGGCCGGAAGCGCGGCCTGACCGTCCTAAAAAGCGTTTCGAGTGATCTTTGCGTATAGTTCCGAAGCCGCGTTCAGCAGCACAGGTCTGCCCGCGCCAATTACCCATGAAGACTTACGTAGCCACTCCCACAAAACGCCAGAGAGACTGGTACATCGTTGACGCTGAGGGTCAGACTCTGGGCCGTCTCGCGACCCAGCTCGCCGATACCTTGCGCGGCAAGCGCAAGCCGGATTACACCCCGCATATTGACACCGGCGATTTCGTCGTCGTAATCAATGCCGAGAAGATCAAGGTGACGGGAGACAAGATGAACTCCAAGATCTACTGGCGCCACAGCGGATATCCAGGCGGAATCAAGTCCCGCACGCTCTCGGAGATGCTCGAAAAGCAGCCGGAGGAAGTCGTGCGCAAGGCCGTACGGGGAATGATGCCGCGAAACAAACTTGGCCGGGCCCAGCTGCTGAAGCTCAAGGTTTACGCAGGGCCGGAGCACAACAACCACGCCCAGCAGCCCAAGCCCATGGAAATCAGGAACTGAGTGAATGCCTAGTGAGTGAAGAAGAGAAGGACATCGAGGTCGACGTAGAGCTTGAAGTAACTGAAGAAGTCGCCGAGGACGGTTCAGTTGAAGTCGAAGCAGTTGAGACCGAAACCGTAAGCGTTGACGGTGAAGTAGTCGAAGAGACGGTCGTGGTTGACGAGGCCGTCATCGAAGACGGTGAAGTAGTCGAAGAAACGGTCGTTGTCGAAGAAACCGTCGTTGTCGAAGAGACGGTCGTCGTCGAAGGCAAGTCTGACCTGCCGCCCGGTGCCGAGCTTGAACCGATTTCGGTTGAGCCCGAAGCGGAACTCAGTATTGAAGAGCGGGCCCGTCTCGAAGTTGACGAAGAAGAGCGCCTCGAA
>CALEMO010000330.1 GCA_937910825.1 uncultured Solirubrobacterales bacterium
ACCGACTCCGAGATCATTGCCGCCCTGATTTCATGCGACTACGGCCGCCACGTCGAAGACGCAGTCGCCAACGTCATGCCACAGCTCGAAGGCGCCTATTCGACGGTAGTCATGACCAAACACGCGATCGTCGCCTTCCGCGATCCCTTGGGCATCAGGCCACTCTCGATCGGCATTCTCGACGGCAACTACGTGATCGCATCGGAGAGTTGCGCCTTCGACATCATCGGCGCCGAACTCGTGCGGGAGGTAAACCCCGGCGAGATGGTCTCCCTGAGCGAACGCGGTCTTGAATCGCGCCAGGTCGTCACGTCCGACCGGGTCGCTCACTGCGTTTTCGAGCACATCTATTTTTCCCGCCCGGACACCAAGCTCGAAGGCAAGCGCCTTCAGCAGGTGCGGGGGCAGATGGGCGAAATCCTCTGGCGCGAGTCGCCGGTGGAAGCCGACCTCGTGATTGCGGTGCCCGACTCAGGCACGCCTGCCGCCCGCGGCTTCGCGAGGGCATCCGGGTTGCCACAGGACGACGGATTGATCAAGAACCGCTACGTCGCCCGCACTTTCATCCAGCCCGGCCAGGAGCTGCGAAAGCACGGTCTGCGCATGAAGTTCAACCCGCTGCCGGAGATCATCGCCGGAAAGCGTGTCGTCGTGGTTGACGACTCGATAGTCCGGGGCAATACGACTCGCCAGATCGTCGGCATGCTGCGTGGCGCCGGTGCCAAGGAAGTCCACCTGCGAATTTCCGCACCGCCGATCCGATACGGATGCAACTACGGCGTGGACATGTCTGCCCGCGAAGATATGGTCGCCCACGAACGCACTATCGACGAGATCGCGGTCGAGATCGGCGCCGATTCCCTGGCTTATCTTTCGATGGAAGGTGTCTACGAAGCGGTGGGCACCCCCGCGTCGATGCATTGCGACGCCTGCTTCACCGGCAACTACCCGCTCGGCGATGACCCCGAAGAGGCTGATGGAAAGTTCGACCTCGAAGAGATTGCCGTGCTGCCAGTCGGCCCGGTCGGGCGCTGAAGACTTCCCGATACGGCAGGATGTCGGGGTGACTTCGTCGGACTCGGTATTTCGCATCGTCGTTCTCGCCTCGGGCCGAGGTACCAACCTGCAGGCGATAATCGATCAACTGCACGGCCGCGGCAGCATCGAAGTGGTTGGTGTCGGGTCCGACAAGGCCGAGGCCTTTTCGCTTGAGCGGGCCCGGGCCGCGAAGATCGAAACCGGGGTCTTCACCCGGGAACGCCATGGCGACCGGCTGGTCCGTGACCTGGCCATGGCCGACTGGATCGAGTCGCTTTCGGCCGATCTGGTCGTGCTGGCCGGGTACATGCAGTTGGTCTCCCCCGAATTCGTCACCCGGTTCCGCGGGCGGATCGTCAATGTCCACCCGGCATTGCTGCCTTCGTTTCCCGGCCTCGATGCGATCGGGCAGGCGGTCGAGCATGGCGCGAGGGTTACCGGGGTGACCGTTCACTTCGTCGACGAAGGCACCGACACCGGGCCGATCATCCTTCAGCGTGCAGTCGAGATCGAAGCGCGCTGGGACCGCGAGCAGCTCGAGCAGGCGGTCCACTCGATCGAACACGAGATCTACCCGGAGGCGATAAGCATGATCAGCGAAGGCCGGGTTAGGATCGCTGCCGACAGTCCTCGTCAGGTAATCATCGACCAGTAAGGGTGGAGATGGACAACATCGATCCGACCAACGGCCCGATCAAGGTCAGGCGTGCCCTGATCTCGGTTTCGGACAAAACAGGCGTAACTGATTTTGCCGCGGGCCTCGTCAGGTCAGGGGTCGAGATCCTCTCGACCGGCGGCACCGCGCAGGCGTTGCGTGAGGCCGGGATCGAAGTGATCGACGTTTCCGAATTCACCGGCCAGGCGGAAATCATGGGCGGCCGGGTGAAAACGCTCCACCCAAAGATCTACGCCGCGATCCTTGCCCGGCGCTCAGAGCCCTCGCATGTCGAAGTCCTCGAGAGCGAAGGAATTCCCCCGATCGACCTTGTCTGCGTCAACCTCTACCCCTTTGAGGCGACGATCGCCCGACAGGGCGTATCGGCGCAGGAGGCGATCGAGAACATCGACATCGGCGGGCCGACCATGATCCGGGCCGCGGCCAAGAACC
>CALEMO010000331.1 GCA_937910825.1 uncultured Solirubrobacterales bacterium
TACCGCTACGGGGATTCGAAGCCTATTTCCGGGGGCCGCTGAACCGCTCTCTGGAGCGGAAAGCTCCCCCTGCGGTGCTCCCATGGGAAAGGAAATGGGAAGAATGGCGGACTATGCTGGGCTGTCGGAAGACCTAGACAGCGGGAGCCGATGTCACCGCACCAGAACCCGTATTACCCCGAGCCGCCGTACACCCTCGAGCACTGCCAGCGGTGTCTCTACGGGCGCTGGCACGACACGGGTTTTCTAAGGGACTCCAACGGACGCGAGTACTACGCGACCACCCGGCCAAGTCATTTCAAGCCAGACGCATATGTTTTCGGTTACTACGGTCTGATGCTCGTAGAGGTCAGTTGCGCAACCGGACCTCTTCCGCCGGGATGTCCTGTTGCTCTGGAATTGTGGGGCGCCAATCCCGAGATAATCATTGACGTACATGTCCCGCCCCACCAGGATGCCGTGGGCTCGATAGGCCCCCGTCGCACGAGTGGGATTAGGTTGAACCTGCCTGGTGCTGCCCAGTTATGGCGAACCGAACTGAATCGTCGTGGACTTACCGCCCAGCCTTTTGGGGACGACGAAATCTGCGCCGCGGCGATGTCTACGACGCATGATGAGGTCCGCCAACTCGTGATCTACTTCCCAGGTGCGGTCCAGCTACCCCCGTGGGCTGGCCCTGATCAGCTGTCGAGGCTCCCAGCCGACGACTGAGATACCCATCCAGCCGCTCCCGGAGCTCCTCCCGGCCGCCCGGCATGAGGTGCCCGTACCTGTCCCAGGTCATCTGAATCGAAGCGTGGCCGAGGGCCTCCTGAAGCGCCTTCGGGTTGCCCCCGGCATCTATCAGCATCGAGGCGAAGCTGTGGCGGCACTCGTGTAGGCCAATGGGCTCCAGCCCGGCGTCCTCCCACGCGGCCAGCGCCCGGTTCCGGACCGTAGAGGGGGTGAAGGGGTCGGAAGCAGTCCTACCGAATACGAGGTCCTCTCCACCCCGGCGGCAGTCGAGCAGGTGATCGATCAGGTATCCGCGAAGGAGGTCGAACATGGGGACTCTCCTCCTCCCCGCTTCTGACTTCGGCGTCACCGGGACTCCCGAATCATCCCACGTCCGCTCTACCGCGATCTCAGCTTTCGCCACGTCCAAGTCAGAGACCCGGAGCGCCCGGAGCTCCCCTCTCCGGAGGCCGGCGAAGAAGGCGGAAGCCCAGAGCGCCCGGTCCTCGGGAGGGAGGGCCTCGATCAGGACGTTGGCCTCCTCCGGGGTAGCTATGCGGTCCCGCTTGACCTCATCAGACGGGAGCCGGAGTCCGGCCAGCGGGTCCGTGGCGATGATCTCGCTGTCCCGCGCCTCCCGGAGGATGACCCGGAGCGGGTCGAGCGTGTTCTTGATGGTCGAGCCAGAGAGCCTGTCCTGCTGCAGCTTCTTGACGAACTCGTTTACGTCCGCTCGCCGGAGCTCGGAGACCCTCCTACCCCCGAGGGCCGGGAGTACCCGGTCCCGGAGAGCAGTCTTGTAGGAGCGAATAGTCGAAGGCTTGTAGGGACGGCCGCCCTTGCTGATGATCGCTCCGGTTCGCATCCCGTCGAGCAGCTCATCAGCTGCCTCCTCGACGGTCAGCGGGGAGGGCGGCCGGAGCCGTCCCGCAGCCATCTCCGCCGCCGCGTCGCGTCGCCAGGACTTAGCCGCCGCAAGCGTCGGGAAGGTCTTGCGGACCAGCTTCTCATCGTTCGGGGACCAGACGGAGGCCCGGTATGACTTCCGTCCGTTCTTGCCCTCCCTGACCTCGATGCCTTCAGCCACTTCCGGCCTCCTCTTTCTGTCGGTAGAGGCTCCGGGACCGTGAGATGCAAGCGGCGGGCTGGGCGAATAGATTGCCCTTTGCGCCGGGGCTCGTTAGCTCTAGACCCGGTGCCACGGGACCGGCTGTTAGCGCAGCGCGGTCCCACTTGTTTGCGGAGAGCTTACTTCGTGCTGTGGCGGCCAGGGGCTCCGGGCGGGTATTGATCTGAGCGGTGGTCACCCGTCTCCTTCCGTGTCGATGAAGGAGTGAACCCAATGATCGGGGTCCGGCCACGCTCGCGCCATGCCCTGGAGTCCCCGCCTGATGTACCGCTCCCGCTGCTCCGGTTCGAGGTCCCGGAGGTACAGGGTCAGGTTCTCTTCCGCCGCCGTCGGTAACCGCGTGTCGAGATAGCCCTCCAGCCAGGCTTCATAGGCAGCCCGGTCAGCGGCGGTCCGGCCGCGCCGCTTGGGCGTGAAGGTCGGTCTCTCGACTCTCCTAGCCACGCTTCCGCTTCGCCTCCTTAGCCCGCGCCTCCATAGTGCGGTGGTTCTGCCAGCGCGTATTAGATGCGTGACGGGCACGGCGGGACGCTTCAGTCTCCGGTTCGCCGTCCTCTGCCGGGAGGCTGATCTGCCCGAGGAGCCGGGAGATGGCGAGGCGGCCCTGCCGGAGCTCGGTCAGTACGGGGTTGAGCCTCTCCTGCCCGGTGCTGCCGGTGACAAAGAGCCCGCCGTCAGAGATGGCCTTCTCCAGGAGCTCTACGTCATCGGCCTGACCGCAGGCGAGGGTGAGGTAGGAGCGTTCCCGCTCATCCAGTTCCCAGCCGTCCGGGAGGCCTGACCAGAGCTCCCGCCAGAGCTTCTTCCCGGCTTTGCCGAGGCTCGCGGGTGCGGTAGGTATCTGGCGCTTCGGCGGTCGCTTAGCAGCCATTGGAGCAACCTTCACGAGGCTGAAATGCGTTCTCAGGGAATGCGCGGAGTCCGGCAAGGCCACCTCGCCGGTCCGCTGCGCTTGTTTTCGGGGCGATAGGCCAGGGGGCGGGGGGTCCGTCTCCCGGCGTAGAGAGCCGCAGAATCATCGGTCCCCCTCCAACTCCCGCTCCCGCTCCGGGTCGTACGGATAGTTGCCGACCTGTCTCTCCGGCAGGACTTCGTGGACCTTCCGGGCGTTCGCCAGCGCGGCCCGGGCCAGCAGGGTGGCCTCCGTCCCTTCCGGCCGGTTCGGCGTCCCGATCAGCCGGGCTACCCTCTCGGCGTTCGCGAAGATTGCCGTGGCGTAGTCACCCTGAATCAACGTGGCTGCCTCCGGCTTTAGACCGACTGACTTGGCCGCCTCGATGCGGACAGTGAACAGAGGGTCAGCCTGCGGTCCGTGCTCCGGGTTCGGTTCCGGCTCCGGGTTGCGGTCCATAGGGAGCTGCGGCGAAGGTTCCGGTCCGGGTTCCGGTGAGGGCTCCAGATTGGGGGGCTGCTCGGTCGGCTCCTTCACGGGCTCCGGGTTGCGGCCACCGAGTAGGGCTGAGATGAATGCGTCGTGCTTGCTCACAGCTCCACCACCGCGTGGCCGGGCCGGGGCGGGACAGTGGGCGCGGGCATCTCCGCCAGGGCCTGCAGCGTCTTGATCAGTGGGCCGATCTGGTCCTCACCGGGGACCGGAGTCCGGTTCCGCCCGGTCGCGTTTCGGATTCCCGCCGCCCGCCGGATGCTGGCGAGGTAGAAGTTGGCCGCCGCCAGCGCTTCCTCGGAGGCCTTCTTGAGCTCCGCCGCCGCCCGTTCCGCCTGGGGCTCGAACCCTGCTGCAACAGTCTCCTGGTTCTGGCTGATGAAGTCGCGGACCTTCTGCTCGGCCACCGCCGTCACCCGCTTGGAGTGCTCGTAACGTGCCTGCAGGTCGTTGAGGTCCGGGAGCTCAGCGATCTCTCGATCTACCTGGGCGACCGGGTTGTCATCATCGACCGGAGCGCCGGTGTGATCTACCAGCGCCGGGTCCCGCTTGATGAGCCCGGCCCGGCGGTCCAGCAGAGGCCTTAGCGTCTGCCCGACGGCGCGGACCTCCCGGCCTATCTCCGAGCTCTTCTCGCGGGCGGCCTGGGCTTCCTTCTCGAGCTTCTCGAGCTCCTTGTACGTAGAGCGTTCGGCTCGGCTCTGCTTCGTTGCTGTTGGCATGTTGCCTTCCTTCTCCGGGTTGCCCCGGGTTGTTGGTGTGCTTGGTCGAAGTTCAGCCCGCTGGGCTCTCCGGGACCCAACGGGCGTTTCGGGGAGAGAGGCCCCGCTTGCGCCCCCGGTAATCCCAAGACCGGAGGCCACGGCGGGGCAGGACCGCCGCCGAAGATTGATGTCTTGATGCCGGCCGCTCACGCCGTCCTCCCGTCCAGGGTCCGCGCTGCGTTCCGGTCAAGCCAGCGGTCCAGTTCGGTGGTGGGGATAAGGACGAGCCTGCCGCTACGGACTACGCGTAGGTCGGGCTGGATGTGGCGCTCGAAATGGTCGAGGCTCATCCTGAGGCTGTCGGCGGCCTCCTGCCGGGTATAGACCTTGCGGTCAACGGACCTGCGGCGAGAGAGGCGGTCGGCCACGAGACCAGCCAGAGCATCGAGGAGTTCGGGGGCAGTCTGATCGGTCACCAGGAGTCTCCGGAGGGGAGGGCAGTCCTGGCGGTTACGGCAGTTTCGCCCCTACTTCTCCTATATCTCTCCGTCAAACATTTCGGTAAGAAGAGATGAAAATGCCGTAGACGCCGTATCTTGGTCGTTGAGGACCTCCCGGCGTGGGCGGCAAACCCCTTAGGAGCGCCAACAACCCGACACTCACCCTCCCTACGGCGGTTTTGAGCTTCGATTACTTCCGAAACCGCCGTCGAGGTCGAAACTGCCGTCTGAGATTGCCGTAGCGGCTCGGTCACCATTCGCCCTCCTCTCTGATTCCGAGCCCGTCCCAGTACCTGGTACCGCTGCTGTCTTTCGCCTCGGTGGCCGTTGGCACGACTTCGAGGAGTCGGCGGTTGAACCGCTGCTTGCCGAGGGGTCGGCGATTCGAGTCGAAGCACCAGTCCTTGTACGCCGGGTACAGGGAGGACTGTCGTGTTCGGAGTCCGGCGCGGACCTCATACTGCTCGCCGATGAACCCGGCTACCGAGTCCGAATCGGCCCGGAACTGCTCCGCCGCCGCTGTGGTCGCCGCGGTGGTGATGAAGGCTCCCCTGTCCCGGAGGTCCGGCAGACGTTCGAGCCCGTGGTTCAGAAGCCCTGAGAGCTCCCGACCGGTCGTAAGCCTGTCGCCGAGGCTTCGGTCGGCGTCCCGGCCCTCGAACCGGCGCTCGAAGGGTAGGACGACCCAGCGCCGGAAGAACGCATCGCTGTGGTCTGATGTCGGCGGCGGCTCGTTGGCGCTGAATAGGAGCCGGGTGAAGGGCGTGAAGCTGAAGGCGTCCTGGTGCTTGCGTTCCCCCGTGATCGCGTCTCCCCCGGTGACGGACTTGAACACGCTGCTCGACTGGAGCGCCCGGTGGTCTAGGTCCGCGAATACGTTTGCCAGCTTGCCGTAGAGGGAGGCGGCCGCGAACTTGTCATCGTCGAGGCGGTGGAGCGCGATATTCGAGACGTTGCGCGAACCGAGGAGCGCGGTCAGAAGGTTGAGGAGGGTGCTCTTGCCGTTCGCCCCGGCCCCCAGAAACATGAAGGCGGACTGCAGACTGTTGTCGGAGGTCGCGAGGTAACCGGCCATCTCGTAGACGAGTTCCCGCAACTCCGGGTCGAGGGTGTCGGAGAGGAACCTGTCGATCGTCGGGCAGGTTGCGTCCCGGTCATAGCGGACCGGCAGCTGAACCGGCGAGCGGTAGTCCGGCGTATGCGGTTGAAGGTCGCCGTCCGTTACGTCGAGGATGCCGTTGACGAGGTTGACGTGATTCGGGTGAGGTCTCTCGTCTAGACGGGGTGCCGTGTGCTCGATCAGCGTCACGACTTCCAGTGATCGGTTCTTCCGCCAGCCATCACCGAGCTTCGCCGCGATTCGCTCGCGGAGGTCCTCCCGCCCGCCGGGTTGGTAGGTGCCGTTCCGGTAAACGTAGAGGTCACCGCCCCCTCGTGCCACGGGCGTCTCGGCGATCAGCTCGTCGGCCTGGTGCCGTGCGTTGAACTTCGGCCTCTTGCCGGGTGCGTTGTTAATGAGCGCCTGGAGATCGGCTTCACTGATCTGGTCGAGCGGCGTCATACGGCGGCTCCGAGCATCCGTTCGGCTACCCACTTGCAGAGCTCACCGAACTCATCACCTCGGTCTTGAAGGCCGGATATAGCGGCGGCTGCGGTGAAGATTCCGCCACCTGTGGCGCAGCGGTGGCAGTACCAGACCGAGTCCCGGTAGGTCGCGGAGGGGTTGCGGTCTTCGTGGTCGGGGAGCGGGCACCGGCAGCGGCCCCGGCTCGGCTCGGTGTACGGGTCGAGGACCGGCAGGTAGTCCTCAGCAGGGATTCCGGCCAGCACCTCTACGCCGTCGCGCCAATCGTCCGGTGCAGGACCAGCGGCCCGGGTGACCTTCGGCCTCGGCAGCCCGCGGCGCTTGTAACTCTTCAGCCCGACCTGCCCCGCGACGAAGCGGCGGTCGGCGATCTGCGCGAGCCGCCGGGCATCCCACGCCTCCCGGACCTCGCCCGGGAGCGCCTCGTACAGGCGAAGGCGGTCGGCGGAACTGAACCCGAGCCGCTCGGCGTTCTGCTGGAAGCGATCGAGGGTGCCGATTTCTCCTGGGTAGCTCAACGTTCGCCCGCTCCGAGTTCGGGCCAGAGGTCAGCAACCTCGCAATCAAGGACCGCCGCGAGCGCGAGTGCGGTACTTCTTCGCGGCTTGCCCCTGCTGCGCTCCAGCGCGATGATACGCCCCCGACTCACACCGCTCAAGCGCCCGAGTTCGGCCTGCGTCAGGCCTACCGCCGTGCGCCAGACCCGGAGGGGGCTTGGGGGTGTAGTCCGGCCGTTCGCGTAGCTTCGTGTGCGTGAATGCGGCAAATAGTTCATCGGAACTAGGTTCCCTCCTCGACTCGCGGAGTAGCTGGGACTTTTTTTCAGGGGAGGGCGACGGGGCGTCGAGGGCTGACCGCTCTGCTCTACAGCGCATCAGGGCGGTGCGGGTGCTGGCAGGTCGACTCTGGCGATCTGATGGCTTCTGGGGTCACGCCGAGGAGGTGGCGGATGCCGGCCATTCGGTCGAGTTGGCGCGAGAGAAGGCCAGACTCGCGGTTCCTCGCGGCCCCAAGAATCGAGATGCCCTGGCCGCGTTGATCTACACCGCATCGAGGCACCGCCGGGACCGGTACGTCCGCAGGGGCCGTCCGGGCCGCGCCCTCGCTGAGCTTGTCCAACCTGCCGGCCCGATTGCGTACTTCCCGGAGGGGTCACCGCTGGAACCTCGAAGGCGATCGAAGTACGTCAAGTCAAAGGGCTCGAAGCTCCGGCCCGAAGCGGCAGTGCGGTTGCAGACTGGTGCCGAGGCCGTGGCTCTGCGGCTCGAGGTTCGCTGTCTGATGTGCGGCAAAAAGCTCTCGGCGCGGCGAGAGCGGTCCTACTCACCACTCGACCGCCCAGGGACCATCCACGCGGACTACTGCGAGGGATGTCATCCGGACGAGAGCAAGCACGGTCGAACCGTCGCCGCTATGCAGGCCGTGCTCGAACCGGCCGCGGACTATCTCGGTGGCCTAGAGGAGGTCGTCCGGTATCAGTCAGTGGTAGGTCAGATCCGGCGCGGCGATGCGTCTATCGGGTCAGAAGCGTTGCCCCCATGGGCGAGGGAGCGCGGCTTCCTCGAGTCTGGGGCCACCGGCAAGGCCGGCGAGTTCGAGGAGAGCGAGTAGCGCCTCCCCCGCCCTTGACACGAGGCCCGAGGGCCTGGACTACTAGCGAATCTTCACCGTCGCCTTGCCGCTCTTCTTCTCGGCCCCTTTGGCGTAGGCGGTGAAGGTGATCTTCGCCTTCTTACCCTTCTTCGCACGGCTCTTGACCTTGACTTTGAACTTCACGGTCTTCGACTTGCCGGCGGCCAGGTTGCCGGGCTTCAGACACTTCGGCACCTTGACCAGCTTCTTCGGGCCCTTGGCGCAGATCTTGAGCTTCTTCGCGGCTGCGTCTCCGGTGTTCCTGACTTTGACCTTGAAGGTGGTCTTCTTGCCGCGCCTTACCTTCTTCGACTTCGGCGTGACCTTCAGGTTGGCGAGCGCGGGCTTTCCGGCCGGCGGCGGCGGGTCGGCGGTGAACTCGGCGCTCACTGTGGTGGCCTCGAGCACCGTGACCTCGCAGGTGCCCGTACCCGAGCACTCTGCCCCGCTCCAGCCGGTGAAGGTGGAGCCGGGGTCGGGTGTGGCGGTCAGGGTGACCATGGTGAAGGAGGGGTAGTTCTCGGCGCAGTCGGAACCGCAGTCGATGCCGGCCGGGGTCGATGTGACCTTGCCTGATCCTGTGCCCGAGCGGTTGACCTGGAGCAGCGGTGAGGGTTGCGCGGTCGAGGCGGACTGGATGATGTCGTTTGTGCCGTTGGAGCGC
>CALEMO010000332.1 GCA_937910825.1 uncultured Solirubrobacterales bacterium
CGACTCGATCGCCCGGCCCAGAACCTGCGACAGGGGTTTGGGTGACGAACTGCGGCCGCGGCGGTCACGCATCCGCGGCCTCCCCGGTCCCTCCGGTCGCCACAGTCACGCCCGGCACTGAGTCGAAGGCTACTTCGGAGATTTCCCCTGACTTCGGGATCAAGTCCGTTTCGGCGGCCGTGATCAGACTCTGGCCGCCCTGAGACAGCCTGGTCACCAGTCTTTCGCGGCGTTCGCTGTCAAGTTCCGACATCACGTCGTCCAGCAGCATCAGCGGCGCCTCAGACCTGGCTTCGAGCAGGGCGGTGCGCTCGGCGAAAAGCAGAGAGAGCAGGCCCGTCCGTTGCTGTCCCTGCGAGCCGAAGCGCCTTAACTGGCGCCCGTTGAACTCCAGGCGTAATTCGTCGTGGTGCGGACCCCAACTGGTGCGCCCGAGCCGGACGTCGTAGTCGAGGCGCTGAGCGAGGCCTTCGACGATCTCTTCAATGTCGGCGCATGCCCCCGGGCGGTACTCGAGCTGGCAGTCACCTTCCAGGCCCAGTTCTGCCGAGACGGTCCGAAAGTGTCCGGAGAGCTCAGCCACCGCTTCTGTCCTGACAGCACAGAGCCTGGCCCCCGTTTCGGCAACCTGCCGGTCCCAGACCCCGAGTTGATGGACATTCGCTTCGCCAGCCTGAATTCTCGCGAGCAGGGCGTTCCTTTGGGCCAGCACCCGGCCAAATTTTGTTCTCGATTCCCCGCGCGAAGGCCAGCGGGCCGCCACGTAGGCGTCAAGGTGGGCTCGCCGTACAGCCGGCGGCCCCTTGACCAGCTCAAGGCGGTCGGGAGAGAACACGGTCACAGCCGGCCGGTAGGCAGCGGCCTGGGATCTCTCGATCGCTGCCCCATCCATCGTGAAGCGGGATCCTTCGGACCGGCTGGTTGAAGACATGAATTCGTGTTTGATCCCCTCCCCGTCTTCGACCACCACCCGGCAGCGGGCGTAACTTTCTCCGAACGGGATCAGGTCGCGGCGTTCGGCTGTCCGGAATGAGCGACCGGTGAGGCCGAAATAGATCGCCTCGATCAGGTTTGTCTTGCCGGCCCCGTTCTGACCGACCAACGCGGTAACCCCCGAATCGAGATCCAGACTGACCCCGTTTAGAGACCGCACGTGGTCGGCCGCTACTCGGGTGACTCTCAAAGGGCTACTCGTTCAGCCTGATCGGCATGACCAGGTAGCGGTAATCGTCACCTTCGACCGGCATGAGAAGTCCCGGTCGAAGCGGGGAAATCAGCCGGAGCAGAACTTCGTCACCTTGAATCGCTTCGATACCGTCGCGGAAAAATTCGTGGTTGAAGCCAATACTCAGTTCCTCTCCCTCGAAGTTGGCTGGCAGCTTTTCTTCAGCGTCGCCCAGTTCAGGTGTGTCCGCGGAAATAGTGATCTCTCCCGGGCTCATCGATATCTTGAGCGGCCGGTTCTTTTGTGCCATCTGACTAACTCGCTTGACTGACTCGAGCAGTTCGACCCTGGGCAGGCGGATGTCGTGTTCATACGTTTCGGGGAACAACTGCTGATAGTTCGGAAACTGGCCTTCCACCGTGGTGGTCGAAAGCACGGCGCCATCGACCACAAAGAGGGTCACCCGGTCGGTCATGGTCAGCTTGATCGATTCGGTTTCACTGGCTGCGAGTAGCCGGGAAAGTTCCTTGAGCGCCTGGGCCGGGATGTTTCGATCGAGGTCGGTCGCTACCGGATCCTTGAGCGGTGTTTCTTTAACCGCCAGACGGTACGAGTCTGTAGCCACCATCGTCATGCTGTTTCCTGAAGCCAGTACCTGAACACTTGTCAAAACCGGTCTCATGTCATCACGTGACGCGGCCCTGGCGACCAGGTCGATCGTTGAAAGCAATGCTTCGCGACCCAGGGAGATAGTTTCCTGACCGGGCTCCGGCAGGGGTGGAAAATCGTCAGTAGAAAGGGTCCTGATGTGAAAGTTGGAACTGCCTGAATTTATCGCGACATCCCGTTCGGACTGGCGATACTCAAGCGTACTTTCACCAGAACCGAGAAGCCTGGAGATATCTGAAAAGAGACGCCCTGGAAGAAGTACCTTGCCTTCTCCTTCGATTGCCCCTTCTACGTGTACTGGAACCTTGAGGCTGAGGTTACCGTTGGTCGAACTGAAGGAGAGACGGCCATCCTCGGCAGTCAGCATGATTCCGCCTAGGGCCGGCGTGCCACCCCCGGTGGCGATGGTTCTTGCAACGAGGGCCAGCTTGCTGGACAACTCCTGGTTTTTGATTGAAAACTTCAATTGTCAATACCTCTATTGATTAGGTAAGTCTGTGGAAGGTATGGGAAAGCGGTTCCAAACCTAGGCGTGATCGAAAGAGTGCTGTTGAGAGAAGTCTCGCTCAAGTTGATTGTCTCAACTGAGGCGGAGGCTCAGTCGGCCAACTCCACAGGGCTGTGGACAACTGCTCTGAGAGTGTCGACAGCCGTGGTGAGTTCAGGATCTACCGAGAGACGGCTCTCGACCCGTTTTATGGAGCTCATGATCGTGGAATGGTCGCGATCGCCGTAGATGGAACCGATCTGAGGGAGCGAAAGGGGAGTCATCTCCCGAGTCAGGTAGATGGCGATGTTGCGCGCGTTGCTCGTATTCTGGTCCCGTTTGCGAGAGGTAAGAGCAGCAGCATCGGTTTGAAAATGGCTGGCGGTCAGATCCAGGATCCTTTCTGGTGTGACCGGACCGGAACCGCGCTTGCGAGCGGGAAAAATACTAGCGATCAGGTCTTTGCTGATCGGAGTCGAATTGAGAGAGGCCTCGGCCACACTTCTCGTCAAGGCGCCGTGGAGCTGACGAAGATTGGTCTCAACCCTGCGGGCCAGAAGGGTGAGGGCTTCCTGATCAGCCACTTCGAGACCGGCTTCAGTGACCAGGTGTCGAAGGACAGTCAGGCGGGTTGCGAGGTTGGGTGGCTCCAGCGGCACAGTTAGACCCCACTCGAAGCGATCGCTGAGGCGGGTGGCGAGGCTGGATATCTCGTTTGGCATGCGGTCGGCCGAAAGCACGATCTGGCTGCCTGACTCGTGGAGCACGTTGAAGGTGTGGAAGAACTCCTCTTCAGTCGCAGCCTTGCCGGCAATGAACTGGATGTCGTCGATCAAGAGAACGTCGATGTCGCGGTATCGCCGTTTGAATGCGGCGATGCCGTCAGCCTTCAGGGAAGTGACGAATTCAGCAGTGAAGGCTTCGGCGTCCGTATAGAGGACCCGCAGTTCGGGAACGTTCTGACGAAGATAGTTAGCGATTGCTCCGAGCAGGTGAGTCTTACCAAGGCCGGGCTGGCCGTGGAGAAATAGCGGGTTGTAAGCCTCGGACGGGGCTTCGGCAACCGCCAAAGCCGCGGAATGAGCGAGATGGTTGCCTGGGCCGATAACAAACCGGTCGAAGACGTGCATCGGATTGGGCTGGGGCGCGCGAACCCCCGGAGAAGAGTGCTGCTCACGATCTTCAGGGCGATCGAAACTGATCGCGGTCAGCGATGGGTCCACGGTCTTGAGGGCCCGGAGGATCATGCCGGCGTAGCGCCTTTCGACCCAGGCTCGTACCGGCTCGGGTGCCCCCAGGTAGAAGACACCGTTTCGGGAGCTCAGTGGTTCAAGAGGAGCAAGCCACATCCGGTAGGTGGCTTCCGGAAGACTTTTGGAAAGCAGGCCTCTTACCTGAGCCCACGAGCTGGTCAAGGAGACGCCGTCAGGGTCGACGGTCCGGTCGCTCGTGGTGTTGTCGGTTTGAGTGAAGGTGCTCATCGGCTTCTAAAACACGCTCTGTAAGCGGGTTGCGGACCATACAACCGCGCCGGCACCCGGTGGCTCGGTCATCCGCAAATCGCGGAGAAAAGTTCTGAGCCGGTTGCGGGCAAGGCAGAGTGTGTAGCGGGGCCGTATACTGCCCCGTCCGATGAAACGTACGTACCAACCAAAGAAGCGCAAGCGCGCCAAGACCCACGGTTTTCGTGTTCGGATGAGCACCAAAGGCGGCCGAGAAGTAATTCGCCGCCGCCGCCGCAAAGGCCGCAAGCGCCTCTCGGTCTGACGATGTCGGTTCCCGGCGCGGGTTCTCCCAAGCGCCGACGCCTTTCCCGCAGCGGTGATTTCAAGCGGGTCTACAAAGAGGGCTCATCCAAGGCTACGAGACACTTGGTGATCTATCGCTTTGAGCGATCCGGGGAAGCCGGCGGCGAGATCAGGCTGGGTGTTTCCGTATCGCGCAAACTTGGCGATGCGGTCAACAGGAATCGGGTCAAGCGCGTGCTGAAAGAGGCGTTCTGGTCCCAGGTGGATAGCGGAGCTCTCGATCAGGACGTGGTGCTGGTAGCACGCCCGAGCATCGGTGAAGTGATTGAGCAGCGAG
>CALEMO010000333.1 GCA_937910825.1 uncultured Solirubrobacterales bacterium
CGGCCTTCATCTCGGCCGTGCTCGGTTCGATGGTCGGGCTGGCGAGCGGCTACTACGGAGGCTGGACCGATCGCATCCTCGACGCGCTGGAGAACTGGTTCCTGGTGATCCCGACTCTGCCGCTGATGATCGTGCTGGCCCGGCTGCTTGACCCCTCCCTTACCGTGCTGATCGCGGTCATCGGCTTCACTTCCTGGGCGGGTACCGGTCGCATAGTCCGGGCTCAGGTGCTGACCCTGCGCGAGCGCGCCTTCGTCGAGCGCGCCCGGGCCCTCGGGGCCGGCGACTTCTACATTATTCGCAAGCATGTCCTGCCCAATACTCTGCCGCTGATCTTTGCCAACACAGTGCTGATCATCGCCGTGGCGATCCTCTCCGAGGCGGCGCTTTCTTTCCTCGGGCTGGGCGACCCGACCCGGATTTCCTGGGGCACGATGCTTGAGAACGCATTCAACTCAGGCGCGCCGAGTGCGGGTGCCTGGTGGTACGTGATCCCGCCGGGGCTCTGCATCACGATGCTGGTGCTGGCGGTATCCCTGCTCGGCTTCCTGTTCGAGGAGTTCATCAACCCGCGGCTCCAGAAAGAGTCGCGTGAGGCGGTCGTCCAGGAAGAAGCCGTGACCCCGCTGACCCAGAGGCAGTCATGAAAAACGTTCTCGAAGTTGAGGGCCTTCGGGTCGAATACCGCGGCCGGTCGATTGTTGACGGCGTCGGCTTCAGCCTGAAGCCTGGCGAGTCGCTCGGGCTGGCCGGCGAGTCCGGCTGTGGCAAGACAACGACCGCCCTGGCACTTATGAAGTTGCTGCCGGACGGGCTCTCCCAGAAGGGCTCGATCGAACTGACGCCGGAAGGCGCCGAGGAGCCGATCAGGATCGGCAAGCGGACCGAGGCCGGCATGCAGGTGGTGCGCTGGCGTCACATCTCGCTGGTCTTCCAGGGCGCGATGAACTCGCTCGACCCGGTGAAGAAGATCGACCTCCAGATCGACGAAGTGATCCGGCTGCATGAGAAGGGTTGCTCCAGCAAAGAGGTCAAGGAACGCATCGCGGACCTGCTGACCACAGTCGGGCTGACCCCGAAGCTGGGCTCGCGCTATCCGCATCAGCTCTCCGGCGGCCAGCGCCAGCGGGTGATGATCGCCCTGGCCCTCGCCTGCCGGCCCTCGGTCGTAATCGCCGACGAGCCGACCACCGCACTCGACGTGGTCATGCAGGCTCAGGTACTTGAGTTGCTGGAGCAGCTGCGCCGGGATCTCGGTCTGGCGATGATCCTGATCTCACACGACCTCGCGGTCCTGGTCGAAACCTGCGACCGGATCGCGGTGATGTATGCCGGCCGGATCGTGGAGACGGGCACGATCGAGGACGTCTTCACGAATCCGCAGCACCCCTATACGAAGCGCCTGCTCGACTCGCTGCCGGTAATCGGCGGAACCCGCGGGCTGGCGCCACCGATTCCAGGCGGGCCTCCGGATCCCGGCAATCCCCCGGAGGGCTGTGCATTCGGTCCGCGCTGTCCTTACGCCACTGAACGCTGTCTGACCGTGCCGGAGTTGCGTGAAGTCGGCAGCGGTCACGCTGCTGCCTGCCACTTCTCTCCCTGGTCCAGTTGGCCCGAGGTTGAAGCGGCCGGACTGGGGGTGCGCAAGTGAGCGATGCCCTGATGGAAGTGAATGACCTTGCCGTCACCTTCGGCACCCGACGAAAGCAGTCCCGGGCGCTCGACGGGGTATCACTCGAGTGGAGGCGCGGCGAGGTACTCGGCATCGTCGGCGAATCCGGATGCGGAAAGTCGACCCTCGCCCGGGCGATGCTCGGGCTTCAGGAGACATCGGCCGGCGAGGTCGTGCTGGACGGTCACGACGCCAGCGGGCGCTCCGAAAAGCGCGAACTGCGCCGCCGGATTCAGATGATCTTTCAGGATCCTTACCAGACCCTGAATCCGCGACAGCGCGCGTCGGCCATCGTCGCCGAGCCGCTCGTCGTCCAGGGGGTCGATAAGTCCCTTCACCAGGAACGCATCATAAAGTCGCTCGAGGATGTCGGACTCGATCCGGCCACTTACCTCGATCGCTACCCACATCAGCTCTCGGGAGGTCAACGCCAGCGGGTAGCGATCGCGGCGGCACTGGTGCTCGAACCTGAAGGCCTGATCTGCGACGAGCCGGTTTCGATGCTCGACGCCTCGGTCCGCTCGCAGATCCTGACCGTGCTGATGGACTTGCAGAAGAGCCGCAACCTTGCCCTGATCTTCATCACCCACGACCTCAGTCTTGCCTGGTCGCTCTGTGACCGGATCGCGGTCATGTATCTCGGCCGGGTGGTCGAGGCAGGCACGGCCGTCGATGTGATCGAGAAGCCGAAGCATCCCTACACGGCGGCCCTCGTTGCCGCGGTTCCGGTTCCTGCCGTCGGCATGGGGACGGCTCGCGCCCTGCTCAAGGGCGAGCTTCCCGACGCCACCGACCTGCCGGCCGGCTGCCGCTTCAACCCGCGCTGCCCGAAGGTCTTCGATGGCTGCGAGAAGGTGGATCCGGTATTGACAGATGTCGCGGCCCGCGGCCAGAGGGCTGCCTGCCTGCTCTACTCGGGCGCTGACCCATCCGGCCGGGTCACAGTACCCCCACAGACTGTGCCGGAAGACTCGGGCGTTCTCGATGCCTGAACCCCGCTGGCGCGACCTGGCCGGCCCGGTTGGCTCGCTGCCGACCGGCCCCGGAAACCGGATTACCGACGTGCCCGGAGTGCTGGTCGGGCACTCTCAGGCAGCCAGCGGTGAGAAGAGCGGCGTGACGATCGTCTCACCTCCTGAAGTTCCTGCGCCGGCCGCTGTGACCACAGTCAACGGGGTCGGTGAGCTGACCGGAAACCTGGAGATCAACGAGCGCGGCGTGATGGAGACCGCGGTCCACCTCTGCGGTTCGCATGCGATCGGCACCGTGCTGCAGGCGGCGATCGTCGCCTCTGGCCGCGGCCCGGAGAAAATCGTGCTGCCGGTGGTCGGCGAATGCGACGACGGCGAGATGGCCGACTCTCGCACCGTCACCGCTGAGGACGTCACCCGGGCCAGAGAAAGCCTCGGGTTCAAGGTGGCCGAAGGAACGGTCGGGGCCGGTACGGGGATGACCTGCTTCGACTTCCCCGGTGGCATCGGCACCGCCTCCCGCACAGTCGGTAGGCATACGGTCGGTGTGCTGCTGCTCTGTAATTTCGGGGACCGCGAATACCTCGACTTACTCGGTCACCGGCTCGACCCGGCGGTGCGCAAGGCCGATTCCCACGGCTCCTGCATCGCCGTCTGCGCCACCGACGCACCGCTTTCGGTCAGCCAGCTCCGGCGGCTGTCGCTGCGCCCTCAGCTCGGGCTGGCACGGGCAGGTTCCTACGGCTCAGAGGGATCCGGTGAGATCGGCATCGCTTTCGCGGTCGCCGGTAGCGAGGGAATTTCCAATTCCGCGCTGAATCCGTATCTGGCCGCCGCCTGGGAGGCGGGCCACGAGGCGGTCTACAACTGCCTGGTCGCCGCCCGCCCGTCCCAGCGCCTTGACGGCAGCATGCAGGATGCCTTTCCGCTCGATCTGCTGCGCCGTCTGGCAGAGCGCCGTGGGGCAGCGGGAGAGGTCACTTAGTGGATGCGGCAGCCGGCCGGACCGAAAGCGATGCTCCAGGCCAGCCGGTCCTGGGCAGCCTCGAAGCCGAGGTCGTCGGCCTGGCCCGGGACCTGATCCGGATGGACACTTCGAATCCCCCCGGCAACGAGACCCCGGCGGCGGAGTTCCTGGCCGGCTACCTGCGCGAGGCGGGCATCGAGGTCGAGCTGACCGGAACCGATCCGGCCCGACTGAACCTGATCGCCAGGATTCCGGGGACTGGCGAAGGTCCCTCGCTGATGCTGATGGCCCATACAGACGTGGTTCCGGCCCCGCCGACCAACTGGACCGTGCCGCCCTTCGATGCGACCCTGCGCGACGGCTATCTGATCGGCCGCGGAGCTGTTGACATGAAGAACGAACTCGCCGCCCGGGCGGTTGCGATGGCGAACTTCGCCCGCAGCGGCGTCCGGCCGCGCGGCGATCTCGTACTGGTCGCAGAATCCGACGAGGAGCGCAATACCGCCGATGTCGGTATGTCCTGGCTGGTCCGCGAAAGGCCTGACCTGAAATGCGACTTTGCCCTGAACGAAGGCGGCGGGCAGCTGCTTGAGCTGGCCAACGGGCGGCAGGTGATGACCGTATCGGTGGGGGAGAAGAAGGTGACTTCGCTTCGGGTAAGGATCAAGGGCGTCTCCGCCCACGCCTCGGTGCCCGATCGCGAGAACAACACATTGCTCTCGGTTTCAAAGGCGATACAGAACCTCAACTCGCATGACTTCGAGCTCCAGGTTTCGGATTCGGTGCGGGCCTCGCTGGACGCGATCGGCGCCCCGCCGGGCGAGGACTCGCAGCGCCTGGCATGGATGGCTGCCCAGCACCCGGTGCTCGCCGACCTGCTGCCGGTGATGACCCGGATGACGATCACCCCGACCGGACTGGCCACCTTCGAGCCGAGCAATGTGATTCCGCCATTCGCCGACATCACCTGCGACTGCCGGGCGCTGCCGGGTCAGAGCGAGGACGAGGTCCGGCGGCACCTGGCCGAAGCGATCGGTGAAGGCATCGACTACGAGGTCGAGTTCCTCGAACCACTCGAGGGCGGTTACGAATCACCGACCGAAACCGGTCTGTGGGCGATCTGCGAGGACTACCTGGAAGAGCGCTGCCCGGGCGCGACCCTGCTGCCAATGATCACTCCGGGATTCACCGACTCCCACTGGGTAAGGCAGGCATTCGGCACTGTCGCCTATGGCATGGCTCCGGTGATCGCGACGGACGTGAATATCTACCTCGACTCGATGCACGGCGCCGACGAGCGGCTGATGGTCGCCGACCTCGTCGACATGGCCGAATTCCATCTGTTCGTTCTGAACCGATTCGCAGCCGCCTGATTCGGCGGTCGTGAAATAGGGTTGCCTTTCGGAAATCCGGGCGAAAGGGGCTTTGTGGTGGCATTGGTAAAAAGAAGGGCGGCGGATCTGGTGGACACGGCGCTAGACCTCGGGATTGTCCCCGGATTCAGTGCGATCGGCTACCGCACACGCAAGCGGCTCTTTTCCTGGGATGCCGAGAGACTCGAAGGTCGCTCGGTCATGGTCACAGGAGCCAACGCCGGCATCGGCAAGTCGATCGCCCTTGAGTTGAGCCGCCGTGGCGCCAAAGTCCACATGGTTTGTCGCAATCCCGACAAGGGTGAGGCTGCCAGGGAGGAGATCGCGCTGGAGAGCGGCGTCGATCCGCATCTCCACATCTGTGACCTCTCCAGCCTTGCCTCGGTCCGTGACTTCGCGACGGCATTCGCTGCCGGGGACCAGGCCCTTGATGTCCTGATCAACAATGCGGGCGTCATGCCACCTGAGCACCAGAAGACCGACGAGGGCTTCGAGCTGATCTTCGCGACTAACGTTCTCGGTCCTTTCCTGCTGACTGAGCTGCTGCTGCCGAAGCTCCGCCAGAGCGAAAACGGCCGCGTGGTGATGATGTCCTCGGGAGGCATGTATTCCAGTGATTTCAAGCTCGACGATCCCGAACTCGAGAAGCGCGACTACGACCCGCCGAGGTTCTACGCCCAGAGCAAGCGGGCCGAAGTAATGCTGGCCGACGAATGGCAGGACCGCGAGGCCGGGGGTGGGGTGGCCTTCTGCTCCATGCATCCCGGATGGGCCAATACGGACGGGGTCAGCGATGCCCTGCCAGCCTTCAACAAAGTGATGGGTCCGATCTTGAGGACCGGTGCGGAAGGAGGGGAGACCGCGGTCTGGCTGAGCGGCGCCTCACCCGATGAAGCTCCTGGTGGCGAGTTCTACATGGATCGCAAGCCTCGCCCCAAGCACCGTATTCCCGGAACCAGGGAGTCGGCCGAGGACCGCAGGCGGCTCTTCGAGCTCTGCGAAAGCCTCACTTCCGCCGCTCCCGATTGACTTGTCAGTCAACAAGGTGACGCAGTCGCTAAGATTGTCTCCTGAAGAACATCTTTCGGCTCGGTGATTGGATTTGAGACGAGTCATCAAGTAACAAAGCCCTAAGGAGGCTCCCCTTGAAAATCTGCGTCCTGGTGAAAGAAGTGCCAGACGCCGCAGTACAAAAACGCATCGACACCGGCAGCATGCGGCTCGATCGTAGCGGCGAAAACAACCTCAATCCCTTCGATACTCACGCGATCGAAGCGGCCATGCAACTCAAGGAAGGCGGCGACCTGCAGGTAGACGAAGTAGTTGCCGTCACCATGGGTCCCGGCTCCGCACAGCGTGCCCTGCAGAAGGCCGTCGCCCTTGGCGCCGACCGGTCGGTCCACCTTTCTGACGATGCCCTGCTCGGCTCGGACGTCTGCGCCACCGGCCTCGCCCTGGCGAAGGTGCTCGAATCCGAGAGCCCGGATGTCGTCCTGCTTGGACAGCAGTCCGACGACGGTGAGTGCTACACGATCGGAGCCGTAGTGGCCGATCACTTGAAGATGCCGTCCCTGACCCAGGTAGTGAAGATGGACGTCGAAGATGGCAAGCTCCGCTGTGAGCGTCAGGCCGAGTACGGATACGACACGGTCGCACTGACCCTGCCGGCCGTCATCTCGGTAGGTGACGCGATCAATGAGCCGCGATACCCCAGCCTCAAGGCGATCATGGGCGCGAAGAAGAAGCCGCTCGATACCAAGTCCACAGGTGATGTCGGTATTGACGCCGGTCAGGTAGGAGAAGCCGGGTCCCAGACCACGGTAATCGCCCTGAATCCGCCGCCCCCCAAAGAGGCAGGCGAGATCATCGAAGACGAAGACACCGCCGAGACGGTCGAAAAGATCGTTGCTTGGCTCGACGAAAGGAAGCTGATCTGATGGCCGGCATCCTGGTTTATGCCCTTCATGACGATGAAGGCAATTTCAACAAGAACTCGCTCGGCGCCCTTTCAGAGGCCGCCAAGCTGGCTGGTGAACTCGGCACTGAGGCGGCCGCGGTAATCGTCGGGGACATCTCTGACGACGGCGCTGCAGGTCTCGGCAACTATGGAGTCACCAAGGTTTACCGCGCGAAAGACGTATCCGAGGGTCTGGCCCCGCCGATCGTCGACGTGATGGCGAAGATCATCAGTGACGATGGCTTCTCCTACGCGCTGTTCGGTGGCGGCCTGCTCGGATTCGAGATCGGCGCTGGACTCACAGCCCGCCTCGGAGCCGGTGTCACCATGGAGGTGACCAAGGTCAAGGTGGACGGCGGCAAGCTCATCTCCGAGCGGCCGATCCTCCAGGACAGCCAGATTGCCGATGTCGGATACGTCTCCGAACCGGGAATCATCATCGGGCGCCTCAACGCCTTTGACATCAAGGAGTCCGGCGGAACCGCCGAGGTCGTTGATGTCGAAGTCGAGCTGTCCGAATGGTCAACAAAGGCCGAGATGGTCACCCGCGGCGAGCAGCGTGGCGCCGACGTGGACATCGAAGCCGCTGACATCCTGATTGGTGGTGGACGTGGTCTCGGCTCAGCCGAAGGCTTCGAAGGCGCCGAGGCACTCGCCGGTGCGTTCCACAACGGAGCGGTTGCTGCAACCCGCGCCGTCGTAGACGCCGGCTGGTACCCCTACGCCGCCCAGATCGGCCAGACGGGTAAGACCGTCGCGCCGAAGCTGTACCTGGCTGTCGGTGTTTCGGGCGCCATCCAGCACAAGGTCGGAATGATGAACTCCGAAAACATCGTCGCGATCAACAAGGATCCGAACGCGCCGATCTTCGAGTTCTCCGATCTCGGAATTATCGGCGATCTCAACAAGATCATGCCGAAGCTCACCGAGGCCATCGCGGCCAAGAAGGGCTGAGCAGGAAATTCGCGTGCGGGGAGCGGTCGGGATCGGCCGCTCTCCGCGAAACCCGGCTAAGTTACGCCTCAGTATTGAACAAGGCCCCACGAGTACCCTGACCGCCGTCCCGAAAGGACCGTTTCATGCCCCCCGTAGCGCCCTCGGCTTATCCGCCGCCCTTTGACCCAGAAGACGTAATAACCCGTCCGAGCGACCCCGAGGACGAGCGCATTGAAGTAGGCGCCGCAATCGTCGGTGCCGGCCCCGCCGGTCTGGCGGCAGCGATCAAGATCCTTCAGCTGCTCGAGGACCGCCCGGAACTCGCCGAGAAGATGGGCGAAGTCCCGGTCGCCGTGGTCGAAAAAGGCAAAGTTGCCGGCGCCCACGCGATGTCTGGCGCCTGCATGCGCCCGTCCGCAATGGAAGAGCTTTTCCCTGACATGGATCGCTCCGAGTGGCCCGTTTACCAGGAGGTCACCAAAGACGCGGTATACCTTCTGACCGAGAAGAAGGCGATCCCGCTCAAGCCGATGCCGCCAAACTTCGCTAACCACGGCAACTACATCACCTCGGTCGCCAAACTCTCTCGCTTTCTCGCCGAGAAGGCGGAGGAGATGGGCGCTTACATCCTTACCGAGACCGCTGCCGACAAGCTGCTGGTCGAGGACCAGATCGTCAAGGGCGTTCGCTCCGGCGATCGCGGCCGCGGCCGTCAGGGCCAGGAGCTGGGCAATTTCGAGCCCGGATCCGACCTGATCGCCAAAGCAACCGTGCTGGCTGAAGGCGTGGTCGGGCATCTCACTTATGCCGCGCTCGACCATTTCGATATCAACGGGCTTGACCCGCAGCGATTCGAGCTCGGCGTCAAGGAAGTCTGGGAGGTCGAAGAACCACTGGACCAGGTGATTCACACGATGGGCTGGCCGCTGCGCAAGTCGGCCAAGTACAAGGAGTTCGGTGGATCGTGGATATACCCAATGGGAGACAACAAGGTTTCGATTGGCTACGTTGCTGGTCTTGACTACACCGATGCCACATTCTCGGTTCACGACGTACTCCAGCAGTTCAAGACCCACCCCTTCATCAGGAAGATCCTCAAGGGCGGCAAGCGGGTTGGCTGGGGCGCCAAGACGATCCCGATGGGCGGCTACTGGTCGATGCCGAAGCGCCTCGCCGTTCCGGGCATGTGCATTGCCGGAGATAGCGCCGGAATGGTGAACGTCGCCGAACTCAAGGGTGTCCACTACGCGATGCACGCCGGCATGTACGCCGCCGAGGCAATCGTCGACGCGCTGGAGAAGGACTCGGTCGACTTTTCGGCCTACGACGAGAAGG
>CALEMO010000334.1 GCA_937910825.1 uncultured Solirubrobacterales bacterium
ATCACCCATTTGCCGAAGTTCGGCCTCTCGGTGATCTGCGCCATCCGCTGGTGAACCTGGTCGATACGCGACGGCCGTTTGTCGGGGGCCAGGGCGGCATCCCTGAAGTACCCCCGGATCCGCGCCACCCTCGGGTCGTCGGGATCGGACTGGTCGAGCAGCTGGTTGGCCACTTCGAGTTCGTCCCGGCGGAACTCCCCCGATACCGTGGCGGGCAGGAATGCCATCGCGTTCGCGAGGGCGGTCTTCTGGTCGAGCACCTGACGGCGGGAAAGCTCCCGGATGATCAGGAAGAGGACTATGAAGACGATGTAGATGATCCCGGCTGCGGGCTTGTAGAAGTAATCATTGTCTTCGGTGATGAACTTGCCCAGCTCGTCGATGAAGAAACCGAAACCGATGCCTCCGATGATCGCCGACGCGGTTCGTCCTCCCCGGTTCAGGTAGATCAGGCCGATCCAGATCGCGATCAGCATGAAGATGCCGCCGTACAGCAGGTGGGCGATGTGCAGGCCGCTCCCCCCGAGCTGCGGATAGTTGGTCAGCCAGAGCTGGGTTCGGATCACCAGGATCATCACCACCGCAGAGATCAGGAACCATTCGAGCTTCTGGACTGAGTCGTAACGCCGGATCGGATTGTTGATCAGCTTAAGCTTCTTCAATCGAAGCCTCAGCTCAGCTCGAAGATCGTCACAAAGCGATGCTATCCGAGCGGCAGGCGGCCGGACCATCGGCCAATCGGCCAGTGGCTGGATCCACCGGCCGTCCGTGCTTGATTGAATTGATCGACATTGCCTTCGTCAAGACCAGCCGAATTGACCGTGCTCTACGACCGGGACTGCGGATTCTGCGTCTGGTCGGCCGGGCTGATCCAGTCTTGGGATCGCAACGGCAGACTGCGCTTCGTTGCGATTCAGTCAGCGGCCGGCGGGCAGCTGCTCGATGCCGTGCCGGAGCCCAGGCGGCTCGAGTCCTGGCACCTGGCCCGATCCGGGGACGAGGTCCTTTCGGGCGGCGAGGCGGTTGCGCCCCTGCTCAGGTCCCTGCCGCACGGAGCTGCGATCGCAAGGCTGGCCGAAACCTGGCCGTCAGCGACCGGTCGCTGCTATCGCTTCGTGGCCGGACGACGGACCCTTTTCGGCAGGATCTTGCGCCGCCTGGGCCGCATCCCGTCCGACTGACCCTTCAGAGCGAAAGGTGCTGCCTTTCTGGGGGCGAGTCAAAATCGAGTTCTGGCCCGGCCGGCACGATCCTGGTCGGGTTAATCGCAGGGTGGGTCCGGTAGTAGTGGCGCTTGATGTGATCGATCTTGACCGTCTCGCTGATCCCCGGCTGCTGATAGAGGTCACGCAGGTAGCCGGACAGGTTCCGATAGTCGGCGATACGCCTGAGGTTGCACTTGAAATGTCCGACGTAGGCTGTATCGAAGCGGACCAGTGTCACAAACAGGCGCCAGTCCGCCTCGGTGATCCGGTCGCCCGTCAGATAGCGCTTGCGATCCAGCAGGTCGTCGGCCCAGTCGAGCGCTGAAAAAAGGTCGGCGAAGGCCTCGTCGTAGGCAGCCTGGGTCCCGGCGAATCCACAGCGGTAGACACCGTTATTGATGCTGCCGTAGACCCTCGAGTTGATTTCGTCGATTTCCTCGCGCAGATCTTCAGGGCAGAGATCTAGTGAGGGACATTCAGCCCAGGCGTTGAACTCGGAGTTCAGCATGCGGATGATCTCGGAGCTTTCGTTGCTGACCGCCCGGTTCTCATTCGTATCCCACAGTAGCGGCACGGTCACGCGGTCACCAAAACCCGGATGTGTCAATTCGTAGGCCTCGGCCAGAAAATCGAAACCATTGATCGGGTCGGGCTCGTCTTCGTGCAGACGCCAGCCTTTTTCGTCGCGCTCGGGGTCGACCACGGTCATCGAAATGACATCTTCAAGTCCTTTCAGCATGCGCACAATGATCGCTCGCGAAGCCCAGGGGCAGGCGTAAGAGACATAAAGGTGGTACCTGCCCGGTTCTGCCGGAAAGCCGGATGAGCCATCGGCACTGACCGCTTCGCGAAACGCGCTTTTCTGGCGCACGAAATCGCCTCGTGGACTGGTTTCATTCGGGAACTGCGTCTGGCTCATCGATTCCTCCGGTTGCCTGGCATCCATTTAGGTTAGGGGGCCGGAGTCGTCGGCTTGAGGTCGGAGAGAAGCGGGGAAACCGGCCTGCCGGAAAGCGGCGGACCTGATTCCATGGATTCGAGCCCGGCTTCAAGCTCACTGGCCCGAACCGGTGGCGGAACGGGCACAGCGCGTGAATCCGCCACAGCAGTGGCTTCGCCTGATCGCCGGGTCCGTGAACTGGCCGGCATAGGTGGCGGTTCCGGCCTTGAGATCTATCCGGTAACGCAGGGCTCGCGGAGACCGGCCCAGGTTGGTCCCGCTGTCGTGAACGGAGAGCAGATTGCCGGCGATCCTCGTATCGTGGTTGCCGGCGATCGGGTAGTCGGCCAGGGGATCCGTCCCTTCGACCTTCAATGACCTGGGATCGGGCCGCCCGCCAAAGTTCCAAAGGATCCCGCCGGTCTTTCTGGAGATGCCAAAAACCTTGTCGGTATGTCGCGAGGAGACCACCAGCATTCCCGGTCCCCGGGGTTCGATCGAATTGAGGTGAAAAATGTCGTAGCGCTCGTTGCCGTCCGCATCGGGATGCGGATTCCCGAGGATCCTCTTCCACCACCGCGGCGGGGTGTCCTCCAGCGGAACATGATCGCCCGAGTTCCAGGTCCAGACAACCTTGCCGGAGGGAGTGAACTCCTGTATCTCACCATCCAGCACGCCTGCGTCGCGAGGACCACCCACCGATGTCAGGTCCACCCCGGTTCGTGGTCTGTAGGTGTCGATCAGGACGTTTCCGTTTTCCAGCCTCGTATATTCGTGGCCGTCAGTGGGCGCGCCTGAGGTGCTGGTCGGCGG
>CALEMO010000335.1 GCA_937910825.1 uncultured Solirubrobacterales bacterium
GGGTTTCCTGGAACAGGTCCGCGGCCCGTCTCAGGTCGGAGATCGCGAGCTCGAAAAAGATTTTTTCCGGATCGCTCTCCCCGGCGGCCAGCTCCTTGATCTGCGCGTCGTACTGGCTGCTGCCAGTGACCGCTTTCTGGAAAATGGTCGGGTTCGAGGTCAAGCCGGTCACCGAAAATTCGGCGATGTATTTTTCGAGGGTGCCTTCATCCAACATCGCGCGCGTGATGTTGTCCACCCAGAGGCTCTGGCCCTGATGATGAAGTCTCTTGTTGTTCTCGTTCACGGCTCGCTCCCGGCGTTGACTGTAAAAGGGTTCGATGCGAGACTATCTAGTCGCGCATCGCGGGGAAGAGCACAACTTCCCGCAAAGACGATGTTCCGGTGAGCATCATCACCAGGCGATCGATTCCGAGTCCGACGCCGCCGGTCGGCGGCATCCCCTGCTCCAGGGCCTCGATGAAAGCTTCGTCGTAGGGCTGGGCCTCTTCGTCGCCCCGGTCCAGTTCTTCGGCCTGCTGCTCGAAGCGTCGGCGCTGCTCGTCGGGATCGTTGAGTTCGGTGAAAGAGTTTGCGATTTCGACTCCGCCCAGGAACGCTTCCCAGCGCTCGACTACGGCCTCTTTGCTGCGATGGGCCTTGGCGAACGGGGAAAGCTCGACCGGATAGTCGAGGATGAAAGTCGGCTCGATCAAAGAAGGCTCGACCCGCTTCGAGAAAAGGGTGTCCACCAACTTGCCCCAGCCGACCGTGTCATCAAGCTCCGCGCCCATGGCGGCGGCAAGTTGCTCACGTGTTTTTTCGACTTCGATGTCAATTCCGGACGCTTCGAGGATCGCATCGCGCAAGGCGATCCTTCGCCAGGGCGGGCTGAGGTCGATCGTTCCTCCGTCGCGTTCGATTTCCACGGTGCCCAGGACGGTCGACGCCACCTCTGAAACGAGCTTCTCGAGGTCGGCTGCCGTCTTCTCATAGTCGGCATAGGCCTCATACCACTCAAGCATCGTGAATTCGGGATTGTGCTTCATCGAGATTCCCTCGTTCCGGAAATCCTTGCCCAGCTCGTACACCTTGTCGATCCCGCCGACGACGCAGCGCTTGAGGTACAACTCGGTGGCGACGCGAAGATAAAGCTTGCGATCCAGCGCGTTGTGGTGAGTCGTGAAAGGGCGGGCCAGAGCGCCGCCGTAAAGCGGCTGAAGAACCGGCGTCTCGACTTCGAAGAATCCATGCTCGTCGAGCCAGCGCCGGGTCTCGGCGACCGTACGGGCCCGGATACGGAATATTTCGCGGCTGCCTTCGTTTGCGATCAGGTCGAGCTCACGGCGGCGGTAACGCGTCTCGGTATCTTCCAGTCCGTGGAACTTGTCGGGCGGCGGCCGGAGGGACTTCGCGAGCACCTGCCAGT
This sequence comes from uncultured Solirubrobacterales bacterium, assembly GCA_937910825.1. Classification (GTDB taxonomy): domain Bacteria; phylum Actinomycetota; class Thermoleophilia; order Solirubrobacterales; family 70-9; genus 67-14. The sequence continues at coordinate 1,409 of CALEMO010000335.1, forward strand.
CGCTTGCTTCAATCGAGAGCTGCCCACGGCGGGTCACGACCGCCCGGCCCTCGACACCGATGATGTCACCCAGGTCGAGATCGTCGAGCAGAGCGAACCCGTCACCGAGAACGTCGGCTTTTACATGGAGCTGAATCTGACCGCTGGCGTCGCGCAGGTCCACGAAGGCTGCTTTGCCGTGGCCCCGGCGGCCGACGATGCGCCCCGCGACCCGGTGAACCGAGTCGGTTTCAGCACCAGCCTCGAGCCCCTCGTGGGCCGCGAGTACGGTTCCTATCTCTTTGCGATCGGCGAAATTGTGAGGGAACGGATCAACCCCGGCTTCTCGAAGCCGGTCCAGCTTCTGCCGCCTTTCGGCAAGCAGCGTCGTGGTCTCAGGCTCGGTCATGTCGTCCGGACCAGGAACTCCTAGGCGGTTTCGATCTTGGTGATCTTGAACTGCTTTTCGGTGCCTTTCGGCGCCGGGATCTTGACGACCTGGCTGACCTTGCCACCGATCAACCCTGCGCCGATCGGGGATTCACTCGAAAGCTTTCCTCCAGCGAGGTCGGCCTCGGTCGAGCCGACGATCTGGAACTTGCGGGAGGTTCCGCTGTCCTGATCCTTGATGTGGACTACCGAGCCGAAACCGACGACGCCCGTATCCTGACCGCCCTCTTCGACGACCGTAGAGCGGCGCAGGCGCTGTTCTAGCTGGCTGATCTGGCCTTCAAGCTGGGCCTGCTCGTTCTTGGCGTCGTCGTACTCGGCATTTTCGGAGATGTCACCGAAGTCCCGGGCTTCCCGGATCCTCTCGGAAACGTCACGGCGGCGTACAGTCGACAGGTGCTCGATCTCTTCTTCGAGCTTCTTCAGTCCTTCTGGGGTAATTTCGGAAGTGCGGCTCACTGTTACTAAAACCTCTCTTGGAATGGCCGGATCAATTTTGTTTCCGGCGCGGCATAAGGGCCCTGGGCGACGACCCGTCTGGGGCCGGCAGGGCAACGGGGTGCGCGATTATAACGAGCCTTCCGAGGCGGCCATGGACTCGGCAAGAGCAGCGCTGAATCGCTCGGGATCTTCGACCTGCGGGTAGTGCCCGATGTCAGAGAGCCTGATCACGGGAAGTTCGGGTCGCATTTCGAGCAGGCCATCGAGTACTTCGACGACTGCCACGGGGTCCTTCATCCCCCAGGCCAGCCTCAGATCTCCCTCCCAGTCATTGATCGCACCGTGCCACCGCTCGGCGTAGATGACCCGTTCGTCCATGTACGAAACCAGCTTGTGCCCCAGCCGGTTGCCGTCGTTGAACCACATCAGGGAGCAGTTGTCGGCTGCATCTTGGTCACTCAGGGGATGCCGCTCCGAAAACACGGATCCGAGCTGACGGCGAAAGAATGCTTCGTTGGCGAATCTGGTGGCGAGCGGACCGAGCGGGCCGCGCAGCAGCTTCTGGGCCAGAGTGGGATTGGATCGCTCGATCAGGATCGAGCCGTTGAAAAGAAGCACGCCGCTCATCTCGAATTCGAGCTCACTGGCCATGTCACGGGCCAGCAGTTCGGTCCCGACGG
>CALEMO010000336.1 GCA_937910825.1 uncultured Solirubrobacterales bacterium
TCGCGCTGGGATACCGCTCCCGGCGCAGGCATGTAATGTCACTTTCAGTTTGGAATTTTTAGCGATGGATCGAGGTTCCATCGTGGGCACATGGGTTTATTGGCAACGGGAATTTGAAGCTCGGAGGAGGAGCGATGGACGACTTCGTAACCGGCGGTACAGGTTTCATCGGCCGTCACTTGATCGGCAATCTGCTGGAGCGTGAGGGCCAGATTCATGTTCTCGTGCGCGAGGGTTCGCGCGGCAGGCTCGAAGAGATGAGGGCCGGATGGGGTGATGACGCCGATCGCATCGTGCCCGTCATCGGCGATCTGGGCCAGCCGATGCTCGGCGTTTCCGAGAAAGAGATCAAGGCTCTGACCGGCAAGATCGGCCACTTCTTCCACCTGGCTGCGGTCTACGACATGGAGGCCGACGAAGAAGCGATGCGCTCGGCCAACATCGACGGCACTGTCCATGCGGTCGAACTCGCGAACCAGCTCGAAGCGGGCTGCTTTGAGCTGGCCAGCTCGATCGCCGTCGCCGGCCTTTACAAAGGTGTCTGGCGGGAGGACCAGTTCGAAGAGGCCGAAAACCTCGATACGCATGCCTACTTCCGTACCAAGCATGAGTCGGAGCGGGTCGTGCGTGAACAGTCGACCCGCCCTTGGCGTGCCTATCGCCCCGGGATCGTCGTCGGCAACTCGGAGACCGGCGTCATGGACAAAGTCGACGGTCCTTATTACTTCTTCAAGCTGATCAAACGGCTGCGCGGAGTACTTCCACCCTGGGCTCCGACCATCGGGGTCGAGGGCAAGGAGATCAACGTCGTACCGGTCGATTTCGTGGCCGCCGCGATGGACCACATCGCGCATTTGGAGGGGCTTGACAATCAGGCGTTCCACTTGACCGATCCCAACCCGTTGACCGCCGGACAGCTGCTGAACCTGTTCTCCCGGTCCGCACATGCGCCACAGATGTCGCTGCGCATCGATCCTTCGATGCTGGAAATTGTGCCGCCCGCGGTTCGTGGCGGACTGATGATGCTTCCGCCGGTCAAGAGGATCACCGACAACGTGCTCAAGGACGTCGGAATTCCCCGCGACGTCCTGGTCAACGTCAACTACCCGACGACTTTCGACTGCAGGAATACCCTCGAGGCGCTCGAAGGCAGTGACATCTCGGTCCCGCCCCTGGCCACTTATTCAGATCGTCTCTGGGACTACTGGGAGCGCGAGCTCGACCCGGACCTCTACAAGGACCGTTCGCTCGGAGGGGCGATCGGCGGCAAGATTGTGATGATCACCGGCGCTTCCTCCGGCATCGGGCAAGCGGCCGCGGAAAAGGTTGCGGCTGCCGGGGCCAAAGTCCTGCTGGTCGCCCGTAGCGTCGACAAGCTGGAGGTGGTTCGGGACGAAATCGTTGAAATGGGTGGTGAAGCCCACATCCATCCCTGCGACCTCGCTGACGTGGACGAAGTCGAGCGCATGGGCAAAGAAGTTCTGGCCGAGCACGGGCACGTCGACATCCTGGTCAACAACGCCGGCCGTTCGATCCGACGCTCGGTCGCGCTTTCCTACGACCGTTTCCACGACTACGAGCGCACC
>CALEMO010000337.1 GCA_937910825.1 uncultured Solirubrobacterales bacterium
CGCAGTGGTCGCGGTCTGGGTGGACCGTCCTTCAATTGTCGAGCGGTTCTGGTTGCTCGGACGTAGCGGGCTGGCATAGGTTCGGCCGCGCATGTCTTCGGTATTGAGAATCTCTTGGTTTTCGTCGGCGGCTGCGCTCAGGTCCTGCTGCTCGGCCCGGCGGTCGGCCGCTACTTCGATGCCGCCGGTCGAAGAATCCGTCGCGGCTTCGGCTCCGGCCGCCTGGTCGGCGGCGCCCTGTGCTGCTGCATCCGGATCCACCAGAACTTCGCTGATGCTCTTGTCCGCCAAAGCCTCAGCCTTTGCTTGAGGGTTGGAATCAGCATCGTGCTTGCCGGCCTGGTCCGCCGCTTTGGCTGCGCCCATCCCATCGGCGTCGATGGGACCCTGGGTATCGACCGCGAGCGACGAGTCAGATTCCGAAGTCGGCGTGGTTCCGTTTGACTCATGCTGGGGCACGGGGTGGACGCTGGCTACGGATCCCAGCCCGGCGTACGAGTATCGGTTGCCATAGACGTCTTCGAGGACGATCGTGCCCGAGCTCTGGTCGATGTCGGTGATCACGCCGTCATTTACGGCGATCACCGGCGAGCCGGCCTCGGCTGAGATGGCGATCGAAGTGCGCTTGTCGGAGGAACTGACGTCCTGGGAAGCCGTGCCGTCCTTCTTCGCCTTTTCGGTCGACACCTGACCTTCGTAAGTGGATTCGGCGGCGATCGGGAAACGCGCCCCTTCGGTCAGGCCGGTCAGGCTGTTGATTACCTCGGGTGGAATCGCCGAGTAGGCGCGGGCGTTCTCGAGGATGTCCTGGACGTACCAGTCAGCGTGGTTGTAAGCGAAGATCGCGTCGTATGGATTCTCCGAGTACCCGAAGTCGTCGAGGTAGTTGCCGGCCGCGCAGATCGCGTCCACGGGGTTGAACGGATCCTTGAGCTTGTCGCCATTTGCGTCGACTCCCCATTCGACCCAGGACGAATGGATGAACTGCATCCAGCCGTAGGCCCCGGCGGTGGATGTACCCACGTTGGTCCCGAACCCGGTCTCGATCCTGTTTATCGCGGCCAGGACTTCCCACGGCACTCCGTACTCGCTACCGCAGGCCTGGTAGATCGGCAGGAGGAAGGGTGGGATCTCAAAGTTGTTGATTACGAAGTTCGGCACATTGAGCCGATCCAGCACAAATGGATCTTCACCGTTGCCGTCCGGACTGACCCCGCCAGCGCTGAGGCTCGGATCCTGCTCGACGAAGTCGGGCTCACGAGCACCGCCGGAGCCGCCGCCCGTTGTGTTGCCCGTCGCATTGCCGTCTGAGGTCGGTGCCACACCACCATCGCCGGTGTTGCCGCCGGGGTTCGTGGGGTTCGACGGCGCCGTCGCCGGAGCAGCCGGTTCGCCAGAATTGCCCGGGTCGACCTGACCGATGTCGGTCGCCTGAACTGCCTCGTTGTCTGCCTGAGCCTGGGTCTTGGCCGAAGCTGCGACCCCAGTGTCAGTGGGTGAGGCGGCGGATTTCCCAGCAATAATGACGAAAACGAGCATTGTCAAGAAGGTCGCAATGAAAGCGGCCAAATGAATCCGGCGTGTCGACGTAGAGCCCTGTGTCACAAGATGGTTCCCAACTAAAACAGACACGGCCGACACTCTCCCGAGATGCGGCAACGAAACCGTATCGCAGAAGGCTCCGGCGCCGCCCGTTCACATCCTGCCGCAGCGTCCCCACCGACGCTTGATTTACGATATCCGGCATGAGCGAAGACGGTGACGGCATACGGGATCGGGTCCAGTCAAGGGGCGAAAAGGCGGCAACTGACATCGCCCAGGCGTTGATCGGGAGTCCGGCCTTCGGGCAAGCTGTTTCGGCAGCGGTGGCGGCCCGCGACAAGGCAAACGAGGCGCAAAAGGCGGCAATGGGCGCCTTGAACGTATCGTCGCAGGATTCCGCGGAACGGCTGGAACGGCGGGTCCGGGTTCTTTCCGACCGCCTGGAGGAGAGCGAGGACCGGGTCGACCGCGCACTCGACGAAGTCCGCTCGCTCAAACGGAAGATCAGTGACCTCGAAGCGTCCCGGGAGTCGATCAAGGCGCCGCTGGTCTCATCCACTACGAAAAAGAGCACCAGAGCTCGCAAGAAACCCAAAAGCTAAGCCTCTGCTTGAGGCTTAGGCTTCGGATGGTTGGAGTCTTTCTACGATTTCCCGGCCAACTTCGATGAACCTGGAGTTGAGCTGTTTTTCGTTGAGGCTTTCAACTCCGCCGTTTCCGGAAATGACCAGCACCGCAGCTGCCTGGCGCCCCAGGCGCTTCGCTATTGACAGGATTCCGGCCGTCTGCAGGTCTCTGACCGATGCCCCAGGGCATGGGTCCATGCCTTCGGGATCAAAGCGTGCAACGATCGCGTGGCTCGAAACCGTCACCGGCGGCGCGATGCCTGCCAGGAGATCCATCAGTTCAGCGTCGGGCAGGACCGGGAGAACCGGTTCTTCGCAGAGGCCGGCTGAAGCACCCTCGCGGCTTATCGCGCTCTCGACCAGCACCGGGCTGCCCGGCGACCTGCCCCCGGCGGGGGCTACAGCCGATCCGATCCTGACGAAGCGGCCTGATCCCAGCCCCGCGAGGTCTCCCAAAACGGCAGTGGCGCTGCTCGCGCCGGCGCCGGTCGACTGAACCGTCAGCCCGAGCCCCGCGGGGGTTTCACCCGTATAGCCCCAGAGACCACGAGCCTGATGGGTCATTCTGGGTTGGACCATCAGGGCGCCGGCGAGCGCGAAGGCGCGCCGCGGATCGCCCGTCAGCAGTACGTCATCGGCTGGTCTGTCCAGGGGGTCTAGTCGGGCGGGCATCGATATTCCGGCTGAGTTCAGTCTTGCGCGGCTACACTAGTGGCATGCCAGACAAAGAAGATAAAGACAGCGGACGCGGCATACCCGACGGATTGCGTGAAGCCATCGAAGGGGCATTCGCGGCAACCGAGAAAACCAGGGTTCAGGCTCAGGGTCTGTCGGAGAAGACACGTGACCGGGCCCAGGGGCTCGTCGACGAGGTATCAAAGCGCGGACAGGGTGCCCGTGGCACGCTTGACGGGCTGCGGCTGGTCAGCCGGGACGAGTTGCGTCAGCTCGAAGACCAGATCGAGGAACTTTCCAGTCGTGTAGCTGAATTAGAG
>CALEMO010000338.1 GCA_937910825.1 uncultured Solirubrobacterales bacterium
GGCCACGTGCCGCAGATGGAGCAACCGGCACGCACCCACGCGGCCATCGAGCAGTTCCTCGATGGCCTGGCGGACTGATCTGAACCGGGGTCAGTCCTCGATGTTTACGACCAGCTTGCCGGTGTTCTCACCGGCGAAAAGCATGTTCAGCGCGTCGGGCAGGCGCTCGAAACCTTCGACCACGGTCTGCTCGGAACGAATCTTGCCTTCGCCGACCCACTCGGAAAGCTGGCCGATGGCTTCGCCGAATCTCGGGTAGTAGTCGAGGATGATGAAGCCCTGGAGCTTGACCCGATTGATCAGCAGATTGCCGAACGAGCGCGGGCCGGGCGGCGGCTCCGTGTCGTTATAGCCGGAAATCAGTCCGCAAAGCGCCACCCGGGCGTCCTTGTTCAGGCGCGCGAAAACAGCCTCCATGATTTCTCCGCCGACGTTCTCGAAGTCGACATCGATGCCGTCCGGGGTGGCGTCCTTAAGCTGCTTACGCCAGTCATCGGCCTTGTAGTCGACCGCTTCGTCGAAGCCGAGCTGGTCTACCAGCCAGGCACACTTCTTCGGGCCGCCGGCGATACCGACCACACGGGCACCCTTGAGTTTCGCGATTTGGCCGGCGATCGATCCGACCGCTCCTGCCGCAGCGGAGACGACGACGGTTTCACCTTCTTTGGGTTCGCCGATCTCGGTCATGCCGAAGTAGGCCGTGCAGCCGGTCATCCCCAGGGTGCCGAGCAGGGTCGCCGGATCGGCCTTGACCTCGGGTGGCACAAGCATCAGTGGCATGGCGTCGCTGACGACTGTGTAGTCCTGCCAGCCGGTCAGTCCGTTGACCAGCGCTCCCACCGGAAAGTTCTCGTTCTTCGATTCGACCACTTCGCCGAGCCCGAGTCCACGCATCACTTCACCGATCGCGACCGGCGGCAGGTAGGTCGGCTCCTCGCCGATCCAGGTGCGATTTGTCGGGTCAATTGAAATCCACTTGACCTTGACCAGCGCTTCGCCGTCCGCGATTGAAGGAACGGGCTCTTTGACAAGGTCGTACGTCTTTTCGTCGACTGGGCCTGTCGGCCGTTCAGCGAGCAGGAAACGACGGTTTTCTTCAGACATGGATGACCCCTGACTGGAAGTTCTGTTTAATTGAAAGCTACTGTCCGGACGAGACTATGCCTTTATTAATCAACATGTAAGGAAGGTCTGAAACGCTTCTCCAGCCTGGTACCAATGGAGTCAGAAAGGTTTCCTCGATGATGCGCCTCCAGGCAATCGCAGTTTTCACCGCTTTGCTCGCAGCCTCGGTTCTCTTCGCCGCGCCGGTTTCGGCGTCCGGTGGTGGCTTCAAGGCGCAGAACCAGGATCACCAGCGGCAATTCCGCCTACGCAAAGATTCTCTTCAACCGCAATCGCCAGGCGATTTACATCTTTGACAAAGAGAATTCGAAGCGCAGCAAGTGCTACGGGAGTTGTTCTTCCGAGTGGCCGCCGGTGCTGACCAAGGGCAAAGGCAAACCCAACGCCAAAGG
>CALEMO010000339.1 GCA_937910825.1 uncultured Solirubrobacterales bacterium
CTGGGACAACTGCGCGCTGAGCGCAACTGGTTCCGCATCATGAGTGAATGGGTCTATGCGGCCGAGCCTTCGACTGAATTGGGCAGGCTAGAGTGGCAATACTTCGAAGAACGCGGCCTAATGCAGGTTCCCGGAATCGCTCCGCCACAGGACTAGGAGATCAGGTGCTCAAAAGGATCAAGAGTGGCTGGCAACTGACAAAGAAGAGCTGGCGCGTCCTCGCGGACCAGCCCGGCTTGATCAAGTTCCCGATCGTCGGCGGTTTGGTCGCGCTCTTGATCGCGATCGTGCTGATCGGTCCGGGCCTTTATTTCATCGATTCCGGACCGACCGCCGCCGGGGTCGTACTGATCGCCATCGGGACCTATCTGGCGGCTTTCGTCACCTACTACTTCGCGGTCGGACTTGCTCACAACGCCGACCGCCAGATGCATGGTGAGGCGGCCACTTTCGGTGAAGGCATGGCCCTGGCAAGCTCCCGCATGTCGGCGATCGCCGGCTGGGCTTTCGTCGCAACCGTGGTGATGACCGTAATCCGCGCCATCCAGGAACGCTTCGGAGTCGCCGGTGCGATCCTCGGGGGTCTGGCGGGAGCCGCCTGGGGAATCCTCTCCTTTCTGGCGGTCCCGGTCATCGCGCTCGAAGGTACCGGACCGTTCGCGACGCTCAAGCGATGTGGCCATCTGGTCAAGAGCCGCTGGGGCGAGCAGATCACCGGCACGATCGCGATCGGCGGAGCGGTCTTTCTGCTTGGGATCCTGCCCGCGGCCCTGTTCATCGTTGCCGGCGTGGCTATCTGGGCGACCACTGCTGCCGGTGGCGGTATCCTGATCGCGGTCGGAGTAGTTGTGCTGATCATCGCCGCGCTCATTCAGCAGGCCCTGTCAACCATCTTCGGAGTGGCGCTCTACCGCTACGTAGCAGGTGAAGAAGTGGTCGGGGCCTTCACAAAGGAAGAGATGGAGAGCGCCGTGCGCACAAAGCGCGGAAGCGGCCCGGCGATCCCCGGAACCGCAGGATCAACCGTTTAACAATCTCGGGTCGTTCGAGCAGATTCCGTCGACCCCCATCGCCAGCATCCGTTCGATGGTTTCAGGATCGTCGATCGTCCAGGCGTTCAGCTTCAGCCCTTCGCTCCTGGTCAGCTCCACAAGCTCTGGCGTGATTACGCCATAGAAGGCCCAGATTGAATCCACCTCCAGGTCCTTCAGGCCCTTGCTGACGATGCCGGGCATCCGGCGCCTGACCGAAGCCAGCCCCAGCATCAGCCCCGGCTTCATCCAGACCGGCTTCGAGAGCCAGTCCCTGGTGACTTTGGGCACTGTCCAGCCGAGGCTGAGCGCCGGGGCCAGCTCAGAGAGCAGCTTGACGGTCGAAGTTTCCATCGTCGAAATACTGGTTCTGTGCTCAAGGCCATGGCGGCGAATCAGATCCACGATTTCGTCTTCCCTGCCAGGCAGCTTGATATCCAGGTTCAGTGCGACCGCCTCCAGAGGTGCTCGGATGAAAGCCTCGAGGGCAGTGTCCAGGGTCAGCTCTTCGTGGGTCTCAGCGGCGTGCCAGTCGTGGGCTACCACGAGTCCGCTGCGCTGCTCGGGCGGCAGGTCCGGGTGGCCACTCTGAAGCCAGAGCACATCAAATTCGATCAGGTCAATCCCTGCTTCCACCGCCTTTTCAAACGAAGCAACTGTGTGTCCAGGAACCAGCGCGTCGGCTCCTTTATGTCCTATCCGGGTGAAGTTCATTGCGACCACCCTAGGGACTGCCAGTTGGCTCAGAAAAGCTGGTTCTCGCCGGCGAAGATCTCGGAGACCGAGTCGTCGGTGAAGATCCGGCGGATCGAATCAGCCAGAGTGCCGGCGGTGGAGAGCACGGTGATGTTCTCCGGGGCGCCAGCGCGAAGGGGGATGGTATCGGTGACCACGATCTTTTCCAGGCCTGACTTTTCGTAAGGCAGGCGATCGTATGCGGCGCCGGAGAAAACCCCGTGCGTGGCGCAGGCGATCACGCTCGACGCGCCTTCATCGAGCACCGTGCTCGCAGCGGCACAAAGCGTGCCGGCGGTATCGATCATGTCGTCTGAAATGACCGCGATCTTGTCTTTTACGTCACCGACTACGTAGCCGATTTCAGCTACCTGCTGGGCTGGCCGCTCTTTTTCCATGATCGCCCAATCCGTGCCGATCTTGCGCGCGAAGTTGCGCGCCGCTTTGGCCCGACCGGCGTCCGGGGATACGACCACCAGGTCTTCGGCACGGTACTGGTCCGTAAACCACTGGGTCAGCATCGGCATCGCAGTCATGTGGTCAACCGGGATCGTGAAGAAACCCTGGATCTGGCCGGCGTGGAGGTCCATGGTCAGCACCCGATCAATCCCGACCGACTCAAGCGCCCGGGCCACGACGCGGGCGGTGATCGGCTCCCTCGGCGCAGATTTCTTGTCCTGGCGGGCGTAACCGAACCAGGGCATGACAGCGATGATCCGGTGAGCCGAGGCGCCCTGGGCCGCATCGGCCATGATCATCAGTTCCATCAGGGCGTCGTTCGGGGTCATGCCGGCATCGTTGTTCTGACAGGTGGACTGGACCAGGAATACGTCAGCCCCACGGATCGACTCTTCGTAGCGGCCGTAGATTTCACCGTCGGAGAAAGTCTTCAGAGTGACATCGCCCATCGCCAGCTGAAGCTTTGCCGCGATCTTTCCCGCTAGATCCAGCGAGGTTCGCCCGCCGAAAACCATCGCCCGCTTCGAATAGTCGTGCGGGATGGTCGAGGTCACAGCGGCAGAGGGCTCGATGATGCTCACGGATCTTTTTCCTGTTCTGTCTCGCGCGC
>CALEMO010000340.1 GCA_937910825.1 uncultured Solirubrobacterales bacterium
GCCGTCTACCCACCATTCATCCATTCGACCGGCGCCCTGATGAGTGAGCCGGCGGCGATCTTTACCCTCCCTGCTGCGGTACTTGCGTTTCTGTGGGCCGACTCCCGGCAATCCCGCTGGGCCTGGATCGCTCCGGGAATTCTGTTCGGGCTGACCGCTCTGATCCGTCCCGAGTACCTTGCCGTCGCATTCGCTTTCGGGATCCTCCTCCTGGTCAGGGCCTGGCAGCGATCTGATTCACCAGGCCGGGCGAAGGGCAAGGCGAGCGCTCTTCGCGGGCTGGTTTTTGCCCTGGCCGTATTCCTGCCGATCGTCCCCTGGACGGTCCACAACTACGTTTCCCTGGACCGGGTGGTACCGATCACGACCGGAAGTGGCAAGGCCGGCTTTGTCGGTACCTACCTTCCGGCTGACGGTGAATACCAGCGAGTCAAAGCCACCCTTTATGAGAAATACACCGGCGAGGTCCTTGAGCCGGGATCGCAGGAACTCGACGACGTTGATCCGGTTCCGCTCTTCGACCGCGAAGCCGGGGCCTACCCCCAGCTTTCCCGGGACGCGGCGCTCGGACGCCTCGGCAAGGACAACTTCAGGCAATACCTGCGGGAAGATCCGCTCGGCTACGCAGGGATGACGGTTCGCAAGGTGGGCCGGATGTGGGGAAGCGGAGTTGGAGAAGCCATGTCCAGCCCGATCGGTGCGCTGGCCCAGAAGCTGCTGGTGCTCGCCGGTCTTGCCGGACTGCTGCTTTTGGCCCTGCGACGCAACTGGCAGGCGATCCCGGTGGCGATCCCGATCGGCGTAGTCACCGCCGTCGGCGCGTTGACCCTCGCTCCTGCCCGGCGCAACGAGATCCTGATGACGCTTATTCTGCCGCTCGCAGCCGTAGCCTTCGTGGAAGCATGGACCCGGATCCGCCCCAGCCGGGGCGATCCCGAAAGCAAAGCCACCGGAGAAACAGCTTGAACTACGCATCCATCCTGCCTGCCCAGATAACCGCACTGCGGGCGACTGGTCTGGTGATCGCAGTCTTGATGATCACCTTCGCGGTCGTGCGCCGTCGCGAGATGCGCAACGCTGACGTGCTCCTGCTGCTGGCGGCGGGCATCGGACTGTTCATCGTCTCCGGGACCGAAGTGACCGATCGGCTGCTTTCAGCGCTTTCGTTCGAGCGTGGCAACGGCGGCAGGATCCTCGGCCTGGCCGTGTTCGCGATCATCATCCTCTTCCTGATCTCGCTGCGGGCCCTCGCGGTCGGCGCCAGGAACATGCGCCAGATTTCCGCTGTGCTCGAAGGGATCGCTTCCGAACAGTTCAGGACCGATGGTCACCGAAACCTGTTTCGCAACCAGATCGCGGTTGTTATCCCCGCATATAACGAAGCCGACAACATCGGATACGTGCTCGACCAGATACCGCCTGAAGTATGCGGGCTGCCGACCGCGACCCTGGTGGTCGATGACGGCTCCCGTGACGGGACTGAGGAGGTCGCGGCCGCACACGGCGCGGTCGTCGCCCGCCATGTGGTGAATCGTGGTGGTGGTGCGGCGCTGCGCACCGGTTACCGCCTGATGGTCGATGCTGAGGCCGCGATCGTGGTGACGCTGGACGCAGACGGCCAGCACCTGCCGTCCGAGATGCCCGACCTGGTCCAGCCTGTACTCGACGGTGAAGTTGACGTCGCCCACGGCTCGCGTGTGCTCGGCCACGCTGAGGAAAACCACTTTGCCAGAGAGCTGGGAATCGTCTTCTTCAATCGCATGGTCTCGCTGATGACGCGGACCAAAGTCTCTGATTGTTCGAACGGGTACCGGGCGGTGCGGACCAGCGTTCTCCCCCAGTTGGTCCTGAAGCAGGAGCAGTTCCACACCTCGGAGTTCATGATCGAAGCGATCAAACGCGGGGTGCCCGCCAAGGAGGTCCCGGTAACGGTTGAGCAGCGGCTCCACGGACACTCGAAGAAGCCGGCCGTACTGCGCTACGGGATCGGCTTCGCAAACGCGATCATGAGGACCTGGCTTCGGTAAGTTGCCACTTACGTAAGTTATTGCTAACCTTCGGGCCATGCAGGACCAGTTCGATGCAATCTCCGAACCCCGGCGACGGGAAATTCTCCACCTGGTGAAGGGTCGGGAGCTTGCCGCGGGAGCGATTGCCGCGGCGTTCGAGGACGTTTCCCGTCCCGCCATCTCCCAGCACCTGCGTGTTCTGCGTGAGTGCGGATTGATCAAGGAGCGGCGTGTGGGGACAAGTCGTCTGTACCGGGTGGACCCATCGGGTTTCAAGGACCTGAGGCAGTTTTTCTCTGCTTTCTGGGACGAACGCCTCGAGCTGCTCAAGGAAGAAGTCGAACTAGACGAGAGGAACACCGATGCCCGCTTCAACTGAACCGTGGTCAAGGAGATACACATCGACGCCGCGCCCGAGGATGTTTTTCCATACTTCACGGAGCCGGCAGAGCTGACCCGCTGGCTCTGCAGTGAAGCCACGACGGACTCCGCCCTGGTGGAATAGTCCGCCAGACCCATCCTGGGGATCCCGGTCATTCGCACGATCCCTACATCATGCGAGGCGAATACGTCGAAGCCGATTTCCCGACCCGTATCGTTTTCACCTGGGGCTATGAGAACACCGAGCTCGGGGTCGAACCCGGA
>CALEMO010000341.1 GCA_937910825.1 uncultured Solirubrobacterales bacterium
GCCCCGCCGGCTCTTGGGGTGATCTTCACCTCATGTTGGTGACGATCTATCCGGGAACTCCAGCGTGGTGGCTATTTGGCGTGTTGCTGCAAAGAAAACGGGCCCCTGGGGGCCCGTTTTCTTCAGATGTCGCTGCTGCCTACGGCAGGCCGGTTGTGCCGTCCCATCCGTTGGAGAAGCAGTAGCCGCTGATCGCTGCGCAGGGTCCGATTGTTCCGTTGTTGAGGAACGTGCGCGAGTGCTCGATCGCGTCGGGGGCACGGCGCGGGAAGCCGTGCGGGTCGTCGCCATAGCCCCATTCGGGCCTCGGCGGCACGTTCTCCAGCGGCGGTGTGCCGCTGCCCGGATCGACTGTTCCGATGAAAGCCGGCGGTCCACCGTCGTAGTAGACGAAGAAGCTCTCACCGGGTCCGGCCGGAAGGCTCGGGATCGCGGGGATCGCTTCGAAGTTGGTCTGCCACTGACGGGCCGGCACCAGGGTCGGCGAGTAGCGCTTGGCACCAATCGTCCTTGCCTCGACTTCAGCCGTGTAATTGGAAACCTGATGGTCGCCCACTGCCACCCGCATCAGTACCTCATGCGAATTGGTATTCGGCAGCGGGTTATCGGTCAGGTTCTGGGCATAGCCGTTGCCTTCGCCACGGTCCCAGAGCAGCTGCATCAGGGAAAGCAGCAGCGGCCGCTCGGCCACATTCGGGTAGTTGGCGTAGAGCCCCAATCCGGGGAGCTTGAAGTACTCGTCTGAATCCACCGAACGGCGGAGCAGGGTCGAGTAGTTAATTCCCGGAACTCCGAGGATGCCCCGGTCGGCGTCGGGGGAGAGCGCCGTGAGGGCGCCGCCCATGATGCCGCCCTGACTGATTCCCATGTAGTAGCCACGGGTATCTTCGCCGGCGCTGGTATCGATCGCCGAGCCGGAGGTGATCGGCACCGCGACGTTGGAATCCATCTGGAAAGCAGCTTCATCAGCGAAACCGTCCGGGTGGGCGAGAGCGCGGCTGATCATCATGAAATTCACGAAGCCCTGCTGCATCCGGTCGATGGCTTTACTGAAATTGGACATATCGCCCAGGGACGAAATGATCAGTCCGATGTCCAGATCCGAGAATCCGTCCCAGTTGGCTCCACACCAACTTGAGTTTGTCAAGTTGCCGACCTCCCGGGTCGAACCGGTCGAAAAGACCTGCGAGAGGTTTCCGAGCAGACCGTGGCCATAGACGCCGGTGCCGCCAGGAACGACGACCCCGGTATCAACAACAGACCTCGGGATACCGCACTGGAAAGGAACATCCATCGTGTACGCCGGGTTCCACTCGAGGTTGCCGTTGGCGTCGAAGTCGAACTCCGCACCACTGGGGCATTCGTCCTGGTTGAGGTAGCAGGGGACATCACGGATGAATCCGGTGACGGTCCGCTGGAACCAGGTTGCGTTCGGAACCTGAGACTGAGCGGGATTGCCCGGGTTGTAGCTGGGCTCGCCCGGGTTGTTATCGCCGCAGTCCGCGGTTGCCGTATTTGAGAGGTCGCAGAATGCGAGCACGTCGATGTCCGGGGAAGCGCCGGCAATCTTGCGATCGGCGAGGTTGGTATCTCCTCCTCCACCAAGTCTGGCGAAGGCGTCGTCACGAATCTCGAGCGCCCTTCCGGTCAGCGAGTCCTGGCTGGCCACCGTGAAGTCCCAGGCCATGTAGAGACTGGAGCGATCTACGCCTGCCTTGTTGACCAGGTCGTTGATTACTGACTCGATATGCGGACGCCGGTCTTCGACGACCTGCTGCTGGGTCGACAGGTTGTCGCGATAGACCTCGAACGCCGTCGGCGCCGGGATCGTGCTGTTCGAGGCATCCTTCAGGTTGCGGAACGCAATGATGAAGCGCTTGCCGGGCTCCAGGTTCTTGGCCGGTCGGACGATCAGGTTCACCGGATCGGTATTGCCTGGGTCTTCACCGATGCCGCCATCGCCGGCGCCGCTCGGGTCGACCGAGGTCGGGTTCGAGTCGAGCTCGGCCCAGATTGCCTGGCGTTCGCCGGTATCGGCGTCGATCAGCAGCAGCGGCTGGTCGGCGTCCATGTACTTACTGATGTCATCCAGCCCGACCAGACCCGTGTTGGCGAAGGCAGCCGGGGTATCGAGCCCGGGGATCTTCAGGGTGATCAGGTTGCCGGGGCTGAAACCGTCAGCGCGGTTGATGTCAGTTACCGAAAGGTTCTCCGGGCTGGCGTTGCCGGTGTTGATCGGCGTCGAAGCCGGGTTGAGATTCAGCTGCTTGCCGGTCGGGGTCGCCGCACTCTTCGTGTAGTAGTCATTCGCGAAGGGCTGCAGGCAAACCGTTGTGTCGAACCAGTCGCAGTACTCGGGGTTGTCACCGAGCGGGACGGTTGTGTCGCAGAGTCCCTTCTTCTTGGCCAGCTTCTTCTTTTTGGTTGACGTCTTGTTCTTGTTGCCGCGCTTGTACTCGGAGTACTTGGCGGCTGCCTTGACCGTCTTGGCGCCGCAGGTCTTCAGCTTCTTGCGCCCGTTCTTGTTCAGGGGGATTGAAATCTTCTTCGACTTGGCTTTGTTGAAACGGACCCGTCGGTTGGCGAAGCGATTGGTCTTGCCACCCTGTTTGACCTTGACCCGCATCGTGGTCGGTACGGTAGCCGTGATCTTAAGATTGAGCTTCTTTGTCTTGAGAAGCGCCGCCTGGTTCTTGGTTAGAACCTTGATCTTGACGCCGGCGGCATCAGCGTTGCCGGCGGTGACCGCGGCGGTGAA
>CALEMO010000342.1 GCA_937910825.1 uncultured Solirubrobacterales bacterium
AGGCAGGACCACGCACTCTTCGCTGCTGCTGTCGGCGGCTTTCGGCAAAGTTGTCGAGTTGCCGGAAGAGACTCCAGCGACACCATACGAGGCGGTTTGCCTGACCAGGGGGCTGACGGTCGAGAACACTCTTGTTGCGCGCGCCTCCGGGGTGCAGTGGCTGGACTCCTACGTGGACGACTGGGCGCAGGTACGACCGTCAATCACCGGGGATGACCTGGTGGCGGCCGGAATCGCTCAAGGCCCCGCAGTCGGTGCCGGGCTTGAAGCTGCCCTGAGGGCCCGGCTGAATGGAAACGCAGGCGGCATTCAGGACGAGCTGAGGGTCGCGGTCGCGGCCGCTGAAGAATTTGCGGACGGATCAGTCACCTGATGGTCTGGAGGCAGAGCGGTGGCATCGAATGGCTGGAAGCTAGCCTGCCCCGCGCCAGGGTCTGTTTTACGACCAGAAAAGGCGGGATCAGCCAGCATTCATACGAGTCACTCAACCTGGGGGTGCTCACCGACGACGAAAGGGCGTCGGTACTGGAAAACCGGCGGCGCCTCGCGGAAGCCCTCGGTATCGATGGCCGGCGGGTTGCCATGGGCCGGCAGGTGCATGGATCGGAACTTCAGATTCACGGTCCCGGGTCCGTTGAGCCGCATTACCTCGATCCCGGGGAGATGCCGCGTGAGGTCGACGGGCACCTGACGACCGCAACCGGGCTTTCGATGCTTGTCCTGGCCGCTGATTGTCTGCCGGTGGCACTCAGCGGTCCCGGCGGCGTGGCCATGCTGCATTGCGGGTGGCGGGGCCTGGCCGGCTCGATCATCGAGCGGGCCGCTGCGAGTGTGGGGGCCACCGAGGCGGCGGTCGGGCCGGGCATAGGGCCATGCTGTTACGAAGTCGGCGAAGAAGTCGCCGAGGCATTCTCCGACCTCGGTCCCGGCCTGTCTCAAGGAGACAACCTGGACCTGTGGGAGGTGGCATCGAGGAAGCTGAAGCGCACCGGAGTGGAGCGGGTTCAGCGGGCCGACCTCTGCACCTTCTGCGACTCCGATCGCTTCTTTTCGCATCGTCGTGACCGGGGCATCACCGGCAGGCAGGCCGGAATCGCCTGGATCGAGTGACTGCAAGGGTACGACCCGGAATCCGGCGATTTCGCTGCAAACGGTCCAAATCCAACATAATCGGGGAGGATTCAACCTCTCCGACCAGAAACACGGCATATCTATGGCACTACGTGACTCATGGCATCGAACCCTCGTTTACTTCGGCCTGGCCGAAGAAGCGCAGCATTCCGAATACGAAGACGGATACGACGACGAGTACCTTGACGACGGGGATGCCTACGAAGCTCCGCGCAGGGGAAGGGGCCGTAAAGCGAACGTGCGGCGCCTGCCGACTTCCCGCCGAAGCCGTCACGACGAGATCGACGACATTTTCGCCGACGACGATCCGCCGATGGGCGGAAGCTCACCGACTCCCCGGAATCGTGTCCTGCGTTCCGTGGACGACGATGACAACGACGTGCAGGTCCATCTGGTCATTCCCCGGAATTTCAACGATGCCCAGCAGGTCGCCGACCAGTTCAAGCGCAAGGTCCCGGTGATTCTCAATCTTCAGACGACGGACCACGAACTTTCGAAGCGGCTGATTGACTTCGCATCCGGCCTTACCTATGCCATGGACGGCGGCATGCAGCGAATCGCCGACAAGGTGTTCCTGCTCACCCCCCGCAATGTCGAGGTATCGGCCGAAGAAAAGGCGCGTCTGATCGACAAGGGTTTCTTCAACCAGTCCTGACCTACCCTTTGCCCGTTAAGCTCCCGGGCATGATTATCGGCTTCATAGGTTCCGGAAACATGGCTGCGGCGATGGCTCGCGGCTGGATGCTGGTCGGCGGCGACGATTCTCCAGAGATGCTCTTCACGGATTCTGGATCCGGCCGGGCAACTGCGCTAGCCGAGGAAGTCGGCGGCACGGCCGTCGCCGGCAATGACGAGCTCGTGAAGGCAGCGGATTTCGTCGTACTCGCGATGAAGCCTGCCGCGCTGGAGACGGTGGCGGCAGACCTGCCGGCACCGGGGGCGATCCTGTCGCTGCTCGGAGCGACCACCCTTCGGCAGCTCGTAGAAGCGTTTCCGGAATCTCAGATCCTGCGGCTGATGCCCAACCTCGCCGTCGAAGTCGGGGCCGGCGTGATCGCCGTGGCTGAAGCCGCCGGCGCCGACCCCGATACGGTCGCCGATGCGATTGCACAGCTCGAATCGCTGGGCATGGTCGTCAGGCTCGCCGATGATCAAATGGACGCGGCCACCGCGGTGATGGGTTGCTCGCCCGCCTATTTCGCCGCCGCCGCCGACGCACTTGCCCATGCGGGTGTAGCGGCAGGGCTGGATCCTGACCTGAGTGTTGCGATGGTCGCGAAGGCAATGGCCGGAACGGCCGAATTGCTGGCGCATCGAACCCCCTTCGAGATTCGGGTGGCGGTTGCCTCACCTGGCGGCAGCACCGAAGCCGGGCACGAGGCGTTCGAGGCGGCCGACGGGGCCGGAGCGTTCGAGGCGGCCGCCAGGGCTTCGCTGGCCCGGATGCGCGGGGAATGACCATGCCAGGGATCACTTTCGCCCTGAGCCGCGGAGACGTCGCCAGCTACGTAAGCGCGCTCTTCACGGTCTACATAGTGCTGATCTTCCTGCGGATTCTGTTTTCCTGGATTCGGCGACGCCCCCAGAACGGCATCTTCCGGGCCGTCGCCGGGTTTGTGAACGAGACCACAGATCCCTACC
>CALEMO010000343.1 GCA_937910825.1 uncultured Solirubrobacterales bacterium
CTATGGCCTACATCGGGGCAACCATGCTGCTGACCCTGACTGCCGCCGCGATCGGCGCCGCGGTCTACTTTCACAACGAAACCAAAGACGGGCAGACCACAGTGGCTGCGGCCGTGCCGGCCGAATCCGAGACCCTGATCGCTGCGACTCCGACCCCGCCTGCTCCCCAGCCGAGTGTTCCGGCCGGACAGGCCAAAGACGACGACTCGCTGAAAGGCGTGGTCCCTGACTTCAATGGTTCTGCCAAAAACAAGTCCGGCTCCAAGAAGAAGCAGAGCCTGCCGGCGACCGTTGTCAGGCCTTCCGACATTCCCGACTCCCCTCCATTGAGGGTGGCCCAGAATTTCGCCGAGACCTTCGTCGACTACGAGATCGGTAAAAAGAGCGCGGCCAAAGACTTTGGCCGCACAGCGACCACCAAACTGAGCAGGGAGCTGCAGCGCTATCCGCCGCGCCTGCCTTCGGGCGGAAAAATCCCCAAGGCCAAGGTCCTGAACGTGGTCAAGGGCAGGAAATACGGTGAACGCATGGACGTGAGCGTCTCACTGATGCGCTCCGGCGCAACCTCCGAGCTTCGGCTTGCGCTGAAGCAGGAGAAGAAAAAATGGCTGGTCAGCGAGGTCCGGGGCTAACCGGGGGAACCATGGGGAGATTCAGAACAGCACTCGCGACGATTTCAGTAGGGGCCATGCTCGCCACAGGGCAGGCGGCGTCGGCGAACGGAGCCACGCCGATTACCGACGAGCCGAATACGACCTCTCCGCAACCGGGCAGCAATACCACCGGGACTACGGGCACGGTGCCGGCGAAAGACAAGCCCGCGGGTGATTCGCCCAAAAAGAAGGAGCCGACCGGCGGCTCCACGCCGAATCAGGATTCAGGCAAGGGTCAGAAGAAGCCGAAGAAAGAGAAGAAGCCTCAGACCGCGGACCCGGCGAAAGAGATCGTGCCCGACAGTCCGAATCCGGATTCGGCCGATGGCGTCACGCCGAACCTTTCACCGAAAATCACTCTTTCCCCCGGCGGGCTTCCTGGCAACTCTGCCCCAGTGCTCGCCTGCGGCGCGAGTCCCGGGCCTCCGGCGAACCTGGTACCGATTTACATCAAGGCCTCGAATGCCTACGGACTGGGCGAGCGCGGTCCGCAGATCCTCGCGGCCATCAACAAGGTGGAAACCGACTTCGGACGCCTGAACAGCGTCACTTCTTACGCCGGCGCGATCGGCTGGATGCAGTTCATGCCAGCCACCTGGGAGACCTACGCGACCGACGGTGACGGTGACGGCAAGGCCGATCCTTACAACCCGAAGGACGCAATCCACGCGGCGGCGCGTTACCTCGCCGCCGCTGGTGCCCCCGAGGACTGGTACGACGCAGTCTGGGCCTACAACCACGCCGACTGGTACGTACAGGACGTACTGGACAAGGCCGCCTGTTACGGAAATCTCTCGGCCCCCGAGCAGCTGGATGAAGACCTCGCTTTCTTCGTCTGCAAGCCAAGTGACAAACGAAGCCTGGAGGTTCCGGGCTACTACATGCGTGCCTTCGAGAGCGCCGCCTCGCGCTACGGGCTCGGCCAGCGCGGCATCTGGACGCTGGCAGCGGTCGCCCGCATCGAATCCGACTACGGACGTGGCATGACCGCAGGCCAGATGAAGGACACAGGCGTGATGGGGCTGACCCGCGAGCAGTGGAGTACCTTCGGAGTCGACGGCAACGACGACGGCTACGTGCAGCGCGACGAGCCCTGGGATGCGATCTCTACTTTTGCCCGGCTGCTCTGGTCGAAGCCCGACCTCGAAGCCGGACTCTTCGAACACAACCACGCAGAGTGGTACATCGAAGCGGTGTTGAAGGAAGCCAAAAAGGTCAAGGGCGAGTGCAAAGTAGTTGACATCGGATGGGACATCGCCTACCCCGCTCCGACCGCAACTGCGTCTGAGATCAACTGGGACAACCTCACGATCCTCAATTCTGCCGCCCAGAACGACATCGCCTCCGGCCAGATCGACGGTCGTGTGATCAACCTGCTGGCGATGCTGACCCAGAAGTACCAGCTGACGGTATCCGCCCTGAAGTCGGACCACAGCCTGCTGACCGCCAGCGGAAACGTTTCAAACCATGCCGGCGGGCGGGCCATGGACATTGCCTCTGTAAACGGCGTGTCCTGCACCGACCAGTCGCTGGAAAGCCCCTGCAGCGAAGTCGGAATCTACCTTGCTTCACTTCCGGACGGGATCAAGCCGACCGAACTGATCTACGGCTGGGACCTCGACGGCGAAGCAGGCTCAGCGTTCGCGATGGCCGACCACCAGGGCCACATCCACGCCGGCTTCGGCCTCTAGCTCTCGCGGTAGGTTGAGGTAAACCGAAACGGAGGATCTCAGTGGCAAGCATTCCCGAAGAAGCTGTTCATCTGCTCGAGGGCCGTCACCTCGCTCATCTGGCGACCGTGATGTTGGACGGCTCCCCGCAAGTGACCCCGATCTGGATTGGCCACGACGGCGACTATCTCGCCGGCGGCGGGCGCATCGGCGAATACCTGGCACTGCTTCGCGGCATCGGTTTTGAAGAGGAGGATCGCAACTGGTGCAGATCCACCCTCGAGGTAGTTGCCGGGCGGCGATCCGACGTTCCCGGTTGAGCCTGCCTGCCTTATGCTGGGGTTGATTCTGAACCCGAGGAGAGGACTTCCATGCCGACCTACGTGATGCTGACCAACCTGACTTCCGAGGGCGTGAGGACACTCAAGAACAACCCCTCAAGGGTGTCGGAGGTGAATCGTGAAGTTGAAGCGCTGGGAGCGAATGTGCTCGCGCAATACACGACCCTCGGGCAGTTCGACTTCGTGACCGTGATCGAAGCCCCGAGCGAAGAGGTCATGGCAAAGGTCTCGATCGAGATGGGCTCACGCGGAACGATGAAGAGCCAGACCCTCACCGCGCTTTCCACCGAACGCCTGGCCGAACTGCTCTGAGCTCGCCCATGGACAGAGCTGAAGCCGAAGTCCGGCGGGCGCCTTGAAGATCCTGGTGCTGGGCGGGGGTGGTCGCGAGCACGCGATCGTCAAGGCGCTGGCCCGCTCTCCGCAGCATCCGGAGCTCTTCTGCGCCCCTGGCAATCCCGGGATCGCGAACGACGCAACCTGCCTGCCGGATCTCGATCCGGCTGATGTGGCGGCGGTCGTGGACTCTGCCCTTGATCTCGAGATCGACCTGGTCGCGGTCGGGCCGGAAGCGCCGCTGGTAGCCGGAGTAGTCGACGCCCTGACTGCGGCCGGCATCAAGGCTTTTGGCCCGGGCCTCGAAGCCGCAAGGCTCGAAGGCTCGAAGGTCTACGCCAAAGAGGCGATGGCCGAGGCCGGGATCCCTACGGCTGCCTACCGGGTGCTCCAGGACCGGGACGAATCACTGGAAGCGATCGCGGCTTCCGACTTCCCCATCGTGCTCAAGGCAGACGGTCTGGCGGCCGGCAAAGGCGTACTCATCTGCCTGGACGAAAAGCAGGCCCGCGAGGCGGTCGAAGTCTTCTTCACCGAGCAGCGCTTCGGTTCGACCGAAGTCGTGATGGAAGAATTTCTTGAAGGCGAAGAACTTTCATTGCTCGCGATCTGCGACGGCGATCGAGCCGTTGCGCTGACTCCGGCGCAGGACTACAAGCGCATCGGCGACGGCGATACGGGTCCGAACACCGGCGGCATGGGAAGCTACTCGCCGGTTCCTGCGATCGGCGACGAAGTGCTGGCCCAGCTCAGCGCCCAGGTCCACCAGCCGATCGTCGACCTGATGGCTCGGCGCGGCCACCCCTTCCATGGAGTGCTCTACGCCGGTCTGATGATGACCCCTCGCGGCCCCAAGGTGCTGGAGTACAACACCCGATTCGGCGATCCGGAGGCCCAGGCAGTCCTGCCCCGGCTCAATTCGGACCTGGTGACGATCTTCGACGCCGCCTGCGATCCAGGCGGTCTGTCAGGCCTGAGCATGGACTTCAGCAGCGACTGGGCAGTGACCGTGGTTCTGGCCTCGGCCGGTTACCCGGCGAGTTCCTCCAAAGGCGATGTGATCGAAGGTCTCGACCGGGCGGCAAGCCTGGCGGAAGTGGTCCACGCGGGCACGGCAGAGTCCGAAGGGCAGGTCGTAACGGCCGGTGGACGCGTGCTCAACCTGACCGGTCTGGGCCGGGATGCAGCAGAAGCGCGCCAGCGGGCTTACGATGCGGCTGAAACAATCCAGTTCGATGGCAAACAGATGCGCACGGATATCGCCACCAGGGCGGTTGAGCGGGCGAGACAGGAAAAGAGCACTTGAGCGACCCACTGCAGTCAACCGAGAGTCCGAACCAGCCCGAGATCCTGGCATCGGTAGAAGAACTTTTCGAGGAAATCGAAGTCGAGCAGCCTCTAGTCGGCATCATCATGGGTTCGAAGAACGACAAGCCGAAGATGCAGCCGGCGGGCGCAGCGCTCGAAGAAGCTGGAATCCGCTTCGAAGTGCGGGTCATGTCAGCCCACCGCGATCCCGAGTTGGTCACTGAGTACTGCACCAACGCCCGCATGCGCGGCCTCAAGGTGATCATCGCGGGCGCCGGCATGTCGGCCGCCCTGCCGGGCGTGGCCGCCGCTCATACCGACCTTCCAGTGATCGGTGTGCCGATCCTCGGCAAGTCGCTCGGTGGGCTCGACGCGCTGCTTTCGGTGGTTCAGATGCCACCCGGAATTCCGGTCGCCTGCGTCGCGATCGACGGCGCCAAGAACGCCGGCGTGCTGGCTGCCCGCATGTTGAGCATCTGAGGACGACGAAATGATCGAGCGCTATACCCGCCCCGCGATGGGAGAGGTCTGGACCAGCGGGGCGAAGATGGACGGGTGGC